>CANQCM010000025.1 GCA_947589625.1 uncultured Alphaproteobacteria bacterium | reverse complement strand
CTGCGTTTTAATTCATCAACAGATTTCTGTAATTCTGCCGCGGTGCCGGCGTCCATGCCGCCGCCCGAGCCACCTGTTGACCCACCGGGGCGGGTTGATGAACCGCCACTGAGTACTGTGGTTGCGCCCAAATATTTACCCACTGATAAACGCGGTGTTGATGCCGCGCGTGCGCCTGTAGAGCCGGCAGTCACTTTCGCAGATGTCGCAGTTTTGCCCGCAGATGTTGATGGCGTTAACCGCACAGAACCACCGCGCGCCGCCGCCAATGTGCCAGAACCACTGGACGCAGATTTTGTCGTTGTTGTCGCCGCCGCAGATGCAGATGACGCACTGGAATATGTGCCTGCGCCACCTAACGACCGCACAGACGATGCACCGTATGCCCCAGAAACGCCAGCACACATTACACAAATGATTGCGAGTCTTGAAATGCTATGATTTTTTTTCATGATTTCTCTCTACCCTGTCTATAATATCACAATTTGCGAATCGCGTCAACAGCCCTTTTGTTAAAATTCATATCTCAACCCGATTGAAAACGAATTGTCCATGACAAAACCTGTCTTGATGGTGAAATCGTATACACCGCCATCGTCGTCCAATGCAACAATGTCGCGACTTAATTTCATACCACCAAATCCTGACAAGCGATAGCGAATGTCCAGAACGATATTGTCGTCCAGTTCATGTGACCAACCCAACATAACTGCGCCAATTGGCGAAAATGACCATTTAGTGCGGTCGCCGTCAAATGTGTATGATTTGCTGTCGCCACCGATATCATAAAAATCATTGCCGTCAAATGTGGTGCGTGGGGTCGCGATACCAACACCTGCGCCAACATATAAACCGTTCAAGAAATCATAGTATCCGTTTAACATCAAATATGGTGTTGTCAGGGTGTATTCTGCAACATTGTCAGAATCTTTGAAATAGCCGATAACACCGCCTTCGATTTCGCCGCGCCAGAAATAATTAAATTTGCGCCCGAATGCCAAAGACCCGCCGAATACTGGTTCAAATGAATATTTATCACTGTCGCCGCCAACAAGGTTTGGTTTGTTGGAACTGTATTTATTCTTGAAATTCAAAAAAGACAATTCTGCGCGACCGCCAACATACCAGCCTGATTTCGGTTTGTCTGTATAATTATATGTCACATTGTAACCGTTCCAACCGTCGTATTGAATATGGCTGGGCGCCGCGTATGCAGGCAATGCCAGTAACGAGAATAAAACAGCATAAAACTTTTTCATTTGATACATTCTCCCTTAAGATTTGTTGTCGGTATTATATCACATTTTTTGACCCACGCCAAATACTAAAAATAACATTATTGACATTTGTTCTTATTTTTTTGTAAACTGAATTTTGAAAGGTAAAACAAAAGGAAAAAAATATGAAAAAAATCATTGCTTTATCTGCGTTGTGTTTGTTGGCGGCATGTACATGCACACCAAAAAATATTGATGGCGACCAAGTCTATTTCGCGTTTGATTCGGCGGTCTTGTCCGATTCGGCACGCGATAATTTGGAATCACAAGCAAAATATATGAAAAAGAATCCTGATGTTGCGGTGGTTGTTGGCGGACATTGCGATGAACGCGGTTCTGTGGAATACAATTTGGCATTGGGCGCGTTGCGTGCAGGTAATGCGTCGCATGTCTTGATTCATGAAGGTATTGAACCAGAACGCATCAAGGCGATTTCTTATGGTAAAGAACACCCACAATATCTGGGGACTGGCGAAAAGGTATGGGCGAAAAACCGTAACGCAACAACAACAGTTGTAAAATAATTTCAATTAAATGCTGAAAAGTGCTTGGAAGTGGTTTCTTGGCGTGTTTTTAGTCTGTGCAACAGGTGTGTTATTTATTACCACTTTGCACATGATGGGCGATAATAAATTTATTGATACTGCGCGCGCCTTTTACCCACCCCAAGCCGAATTTTTATCGCCTGATGAATCAGGATTTTCTGTCGCGTTGGTATCTGATACAGGATCAAATAATCATGTTCTGGAAAAAGTCATTGATGATATTGTATCGCACGAAAATGAATTTGAATTTGTAATGCACTTGGGCGATTTTTCAACGCGCCGTACGCGTATGGGGCTGTATTGGTTGCTGTATGAAATATTGCCACACTTGCGCGGAATGCCTATGTGGAGTACCGCCGGCAATCACGATGTTGCGCATTATCGTGAATCACCAAATACAAGTATCTGGGAATATCGCGATGTGCTAAATTCTGCGCAATATTGGTTCAGTTATGGCAATGTGCTGTTTGTTGTGTTGGATACATCAGCGGAAAAATTAACACCGGATCAGTTTGATTGGCTGGACAAAACATTGAAAATTGCGCGACCTGCATTTGCGCACTGTGTAATTATTACGCACAAGCCACCAATTGATTTGAACCCTGAATGGTCGCATGGGCATACAATGGCGCCATCTGATGTGAAAAAGTTCCAATCCATCATCAGTAAATATAAAATAGACGCGATGTTCTTTGGTCATGTGCATTATTTCGCGCACAGTGATTTTAGCGGGATTCCTATTTATTCTGTGCCGTCTTCGGGACAATATGTGCGCGACAAAGAAAATAAAAATTTCGGTTGGTTGGAATTAAACTTTTATAAAAACGGCAAAATAAATGTCGTACCGCACTATATTGATTTCCAAGGCGATAAACGCGAAAGTCTGGAATTTTTTGCTGTGAAATATATCTTTACGGGATATCTGATTTCGCCCGTTGTTATTATGCTGATTACGATGGTTATATCTATGATTATTGGCGCAGCGCTGTATGTCATTGCAAAACGCAATCGCACACAAAATATTTGACCGCGTTTTCAAATTTTACTACACTCCATACCATGGAAGATAACACAGCCATTTCTTTTGCAAATGTTGGCGCAGCGTATGATGGTGGGCGCGAAGTGCTGACCGATGTTTCGTTTAACATCAGTAATGGCGCGTTCTATTTTTTATCTGGTGCGTCTGGCGCAGGTAAAACAACTTTGTTGCGGTTGATTTATCAATTGCATAAACCATCGCGCGGTCAGATAAAATTATTCGGCAAAATCACAAATGATATGACGCGCGACCAAATCGCAGAATTGCGCCATAAAATGGCAATTGTGTTTCAAGAATATTCTTTGCTGAATCATCTGACGGTGTTTGATAATGTCGCCCTGCCCTTGCGCGTGCGCGGTGTAAATGACGCAAAAATAAAAAAATTGGTTATGAAGGTTCTTGATTGGGTGGGATTGGGCAAATACGCAGACGCAAACCCATTGTCGCTGTCTGGTGGCCAGCAACAGCGCGTTTCTGTGGCGCGTGCGATTATTGTACAGCCTGCGATTTTGTTGGCTGACGAACCGACTGGAAATCTTGACGATGAAAACGCGTCGCGATTGATGGAGCTGTTTATTCAAATGAATAAAATTTTTGGCACGACAATTATTCTTGCCACGCACAGCCAAAAAATCATGGACACTTATAAATTTCCAATCTTGCATGTAGAAAATCATCGCGTTGGATTCTTGGGTTCGGCAAAAACTGCAAATGTGCCAGATATGAAAAAAGTCTGGAAAGGCCCAAAACCGCAAAATTATTTTGCAGAATTATCTAAACAATTTGACGACATCGGAAACACATCGGAATGAAGAGAAAACCTGTTGTATTTTCTTTGGTGAAAAATCAATCCATATTCATGACAACGATTATGGCGCTGTTGACATTTTTGTCTGTGTTGGCATTGGGCATCGCGTTGGCAATTGGTACAGGCGTCATGCGGTGGAACTCGCAATGGAACTTATACGCAACGGTGCAAATTTCAGAAGAAAAAAATGCGCCGTCTGTGGAAAAAATATTAAACGATAATCGCGACAAAATTGATACTCAGAAAAAAATTTCAACCCAAGAAATGCAAGATTTAATGCGCCCGTGGATTTCTGGCGGTGGCGGTGCGATGAAAAATTACCTGCCCCAGATGTACGAAATTAAATTCAAAACCGAATCGGATTTGCGTACGGTTGGCGAAAAGATTTCTGAACAAGCGCGATTCTTAACGCATTCAGACGCACTGAAAACATCAACCAGTGCAGGCTGGAAAATGATTTCAATTTGCGCACTGGTGCTGGTTTTAGTGCTGGCGTCAATCGGCGTGTGTATATCGTTTATTGCGCGTAATACTGCAATGCTGCACAGTCGCGAACTGGAAATACTAAATCAAATCGGCGCCACAGATGCTTTTGTCGCCCGTCAAATGCAAATCATTGTTGCAAAAATATCAGCCTTTGCCGCCGCGATTGGTTTTGTTGTTGCTGTTCCGTTTTTATGGCTGATATTATCTGCGGCACATTCTGCACGGGTCGGAATGTTGGCGACATTGGGATTAACAACATTTGGTTGGTGGTTATTGGTATTGTTGCCGATACTGATTGTTTTGTTCGCAGTAATGATGACGCGCCGCACAACATTAAACATTTTGAAAAACAGTTAATGAGATTTTTTACACCATCTTTACTGATTCTGGGTGCCTTTATAATTGGTGGCGTTATATTCAAAGCCACCGCCCCGACATCATGTAATGGCATTATGGCAAATGATTCTGTTTTTGTTTTAACAGGTGACGCGCGCCGTATTCCGTTCGCCATGCACCAGATGAATCAATACCCAAATACAAACCTGTATATCATTGGCGCAGGCGCAGAATATGTCCCGACAAATATTCGCCATGTGTCTGTGGAATCTGATTCAAAATCTACATATCAAAACGCATTGGCAATCAAGAAAATAGCAACAGAATCAAACCTGCACCGAATCGTTTTGGTTACAACCGTTGACCATATCAACCGCGCAATGCGTCTGGTGCGCGATGAATTACCAAATGTAATTGTTATCGCGTGTCCTGTCCAGTTGCACGGTATGCCTGCGCCAAAAAGACTTGAAAGATGGGCAACGGAATATGTAAAATACATCGTCACATTATTGGGCATAAAGGAAAGTTAAAAAATGTTTCGCACAATTGTTTTCAAAATTTTACTGGGTATATATTTCGTTTTGTGGTCGCCGATTTTATTAGTCGGGTTGATTTCAAAACGACTGAATACTTTTCTGGTATGCAAATGCGCATACGGTGTATTGATTTTGGCGCGTCTTGTTGCAGGTATAAAATATGTTGTGCATTATCCACCAACCGAAGAAAACGGTGTGCCTGCGGCGCCAAATGAAAATAATCGCACCGATGGCAAGGCGATAATAGCCGCAAAACATATGTCTATTCTGGAAATTGCTGTTCTGGCAAATATAATTCCGCATTCGTTTTTTATTATCAAGCGCGAATTATTGTGGATTCCTGTGTACGGGTGGGCATTTTGGCGCATGGGCTTGCAACCAGTGAACCGCGCGCGTGGCGCAACTAATATGGCAAAACTGACCAACGCAGTTGCTAAAAAAATCATGAACGGTATGACACTGATTATATTCCCCGAAGGTACGCGCGCAAAACCAGGTCAAAAAATTCAACTGCGCCGTGGGTTGCTGTTTTTAGCACATCAATTAAAATTACCAATTCAGCCTGTGGGTACAGATGCAGGTTTATATTGGCCAAAACATGGGCGCATGCATTCTGGGGTTGCAAATGTATATTTTGAACCCCTGTTGCCATGCAATGCCTCATTAGACGAAATCAGCGACGCAATCAATCGCCACAGCGCATAATTTGCATATCAATCATGATAGCAATCTGCAGTATATGTATATGTGCCTGTAGAATCACTTAATACTGTACCCTTTGGCAAATAACAGTTTTGAACAACGGTTGAACCGGCGTCCGCCTTTCCATTTTCAGGACATTCGGTACATAAAAACCCATCGCCATATTCATTTTCTTGACACACAGCCTCAACAGCCTCGTAAGCACAACTGCCGTTTCGGCAAACCATGCCAATAACACAATCCAAATCACTTGAACAATCGCCAATCACTATATCAAGACTTATACAGGTATAAGATGCAGTTCCACATTGACATTTGTTATTAACGCATCCGCCTGTGTTTTTGTTATCAACAAATTTACAGTTATCTAAGTCCCAATCCAACAATGCACATGTCCCTGACAAACACGAGGGCCTAGCGCATTTTGCCATTGCCCCTGTTGCAAAAACCGCAGAACACACCAGCGGTATAAAAATTTTAGTTTTCATTCAATACCTCCATTTTGTTTTTCAAATGAAAACCGCCATTTTCAAAAAGGCGGTTGGAGGCTTGAAACTATCATATAAAATAGCGGGCTTATTTAGGTATATCACCACCCTCCAACCTTTCAGCTGGAGTTTCTTATCAATTTGTCGCATTTGGTTGCGTTATATGAGAGGTTTCAAGTCCTCGCCCCGGGCAACCGCCCAAGGCAAACATATTATATGCAAAAACCACAGTGATGTAAAGGGACTTTGTTTATTTATGCGGCATATCGCACCAGCTGGCGCGACGACCACCATTATATGCACGACCCAATTTTTCAGAAGTTAAAATTGCGCCGATGTCATGGCCTGAACCATCGCGCACCCGTGCATCAATTCGCCCCAGATATTTATCGTCTTTGATTTCAGATAATTCAACAACACTGCCCACAGGTATCAATTGCGCAATGCGTTCTTTGGCGCGATATGCGGCGTTTATCTCGCTGGTGCAGTTTCCATGAATTTCAGGTGTATCAACATTTATTATACGAACGCGAACATCGGCACTGATGTCCGGCGCCATTACGACCGTTGCGCCAAAAGTATCGCCATCAATAATATAATCAACCGTTGCAGGCAATGCATGCGCCACGCCCGACAACAATATTAAACCTAGGGCAACTTTGGCGACCATGTTGGTTCAACCCCACTGATGTCATCAGGCAAATCAATGTCATAAACATTTTGTCCTGTGATGTCAACACTGCGAATATGGCTGATGCGTTCTATGTCGTTTTCGCCATATTTTTCGGTTTCGTAATAAACCAATCTGCGCGAATTTGGCGCCCAAGACGGTGCCTCCATATACCAGCCACCTGCCAGAATTTTTTCATTATGGCCGCGCGGATCCATTATGCCGATATAAAATGTATCATCTGCGATTTTTGTAAAGGCAATAAATTGACCGTCTGGCGACCATGCAGGTGTTGCATATTTTCCGGCGCCGTATGTTATGCGCTGTTCTTCGCCTGTTTTCAAATCCATAACATGAATTTGTTGCCGCCCAGAACGATCTGAATTAAACGCCATTTTTGTGCCGTCTGGCGAATAAGACGGACTGGTGTTCAACGATGCCCCAAATGTCAATTGACGCAGTGTTTTATCATCTATGTTATATTCATAAATGTGTGTATATCCATCTTTACCCACCAGCGACAGCGCCACGCGCGTACCATCAGGCGAAAAGCGCGGTGCAAAACTCATGCCGCCAAATTGCCCCAGCCGTCTTTGCGCGCCAGTATCTAAATCCAGTGTCCAAACCATTGGGTCATTATCGCGATAAGACAAGAAAACAATCGTCTGCATATTCGGCGAAAAATGCGGCGACATAACATAAGTATCTTTATCAGATAAATAGCGCATGCCAAACCCGTCTTGGTCCATAATCGCCATACGTTTCATGCGGTCGCCGACACTGCCAGATTCTGCAATAAACACAATTTGCGTATCAAAATATCCAATTTCACCAGTCAGACGTTCATAAATTGCATCTGCCATAATGTGCGCCAGACGCCGCGCCGATTTACGCGATGAAATCAGCGATTGCGCCTCTATCTGCTCTTTGCCATTAATGTCCCAAACATAAAATTCAAGTTTATATTTGTTTTTTCCGTCTGCTGATAATGTTGCCTGAACCAGAACTTGTGTTTTGATTGCCGCCCACAAATTAAAGTCAGGCATTTCGCCCATCTTTACAAATTCAGGCAATGCATTATGCGACACAATGCGAAACAGCCCCGTAGATTTCAAATCTTTTTCAACCACTTCGCGTATCATTGCGGCGTCTTGGCTGGATACATTGCCAGATGTTTCAAATTTCTGAACCGCCACAGAAACAGGTTCTGTTGCGCCTGCAATAATATCAACTTTTAATTCTGCATGCGCAGGCACCATCGCCAACACACACATCACACACATATATATAAATTTTTTGAACATATATTTCCTTTCCATTTTTATTGAATTTTATATTCAGCGCGCCAAAAAAGCAAGTTGCACATTGTCTTTTTCACAGCCCACACATACCACCATACAACCGCCATTACACCCGTACAGACAAACGCAATTACAAATGTATTGACAATTGTAAATACAATGATATAGTCGTTTGTAAAGACACAAGTATTGTGCATTGTATAGGAGTTTGCGTATGCCAAATGTTATGCAACAATTATTTATAATGAACATTGAATCTTTGCTGAAAGAATATGCCGCATATCGTACTTTTAATAAATCAGATTGCGTTATAAATATGCGTATTCCGCGCCCTGTTCTGGACAGCATTAAAAAACTGGCAGAACAGCAACATGTTCCCTATCAATCGTTAATTTCTTCTGTATTGTTTTCTTTGGCAAATATCGAGGAACCGAAATAAATTTCATAAAAAAGCACACAGCAAACGCTGTGTGCTTTTTTTAATCTGAAACCAATTACCAATCTAATAATTCAGGGCAACCAATTAACGCCGGATTGCCAATTACCGCGGTTAATACCATACCGATACCAAACAACACGGCAAAGCCAACCAATAATGCAATACCCTTATCTTGAACATCGTCTTTTTTAACAGTACCGCTTTTAATCCAGCCCCATGCCCAATCGGCAATAATAAACGCTGCACCCACAAAAGCCAATGTACGCAATGTTTTGAATATTCCGTGCATTTGAGAAATCAAAGTGCAAATGCCACCTGCACCACCAACAGGCGCCGCCATTGCTGCACCAGATACAAACATCGCAATTAATGCAAAATTTAATTTCTTTACAAATTTTTTCATATAATTCCCCTTTCTTTTGTTATCTGTATTTTATCACAATTTTATCATACATTCAAGACAAACAAAAAACGGTGTTGCCAAAATGACAACACCGTAAAAGACTTTGATTTATTTAATTACATGCCTGATACAATGACGTATTTACGGCGTGAAATTGGTTGGGTTTGTGCATGATTGCAACCGCAAGACGCACCGCACGTTGGTTGTGGAACGACAACAGGTTCTGCATATACCACAGGTTCTGCCACTGAACATGCCGCGCATTTTGGTTGTGCATGATATACAGGTGCATCTAGACCACGATCTGCACGCACTTCGTTATGGTCGCGCGCATACAGTTCTGAACAACGAGTATTGCGATAAACAATTTGCTTGTTGTTATCCAGTCCAGAAATGCTGTCTGTGAAATGATTACCGTATTCACCAGCATAATAGATGCAATCTGGACCATCTTGGGTATAACGAACGCCACCTTCATAATAATCATAATGACCAGCGCACGCAGTTAATGCAGCCAATGCAAAAACAGAAACAAAAACTTTTTTCATCTTTCCACCTTTTGGTTCAAAGTCTTTTTTACATTCGCCCATCTCCCCGATTCGTTTATGTTTATATTGTTGCACAAATGGCCCCGTTGTCAATAAATGTTTTATGGTACTTATAACGCAGAATTTATGATATAATTTGCCCAAAAGGACACATAAATGAAATATCAAGATTTTGGTTTGGTAAATACTAGAAATATGTTTTGTGACGCAATCGCGCGCCATTATGCCGTGCCAGCGTTTAATTTCTATAACATGGAAACACTGATTGCTATTTTGCGTGCAACACGCGACATGCAAAGTCCTGTTATCTTGGCAGTATCTGAATCAGCATTAAAATATATGGGTGCCGATATGTTGATGGGAATGTGCCGCGGCGCAAATTTAACGCCTGATATGGGCGTGGCACTACATCTGGATCACGGCGCATCATTTGACGCATGTGCGAACGCGGTGGATTTAGGCTTTTCATCTGTTATGATTGACGCCAGCAAATTACCATTTGATGAAAATGTAAAACTCTCGCGGCAAGTCGCCGAATACGCCCATAAACATGATGTAGTGGTGGAAGCAGAACTAGGCACCTTGTCTGGCATAGAAGACGAAAACACGCAATCTGAATTTTCCAGTTATACCAATCCTGATGATGTGGTGCGGTTTGTTGACGCAACAGGCATTGATTCTTTGGCAATTGCCATCGGCACCAGCCACGGCGCATACAAGCGCAAATCTGAAGATGAAGAATTACGGTTTGACATATTGGCGCGCGTTGCTGATAAATTGCCTGAATTTCCATTGGTGTTGCATGGCGCGTCATCTATACCAACACAACTGGTAGATACCATAAACAAATTTGGCGGAAAAATTTCAGGCGCGCGGGGCATTGCGCCTGAACAATTGCGCCGCGCCACAGAAATGAACATTTGCAAAATAAATGTAGACAGTGATTCGCGCCTTGCCTTTACCGCAGGCGTACGCGAAACATTGGCGCAAAAACCAGACGGATTTAACCCGCGCGATTATCTGGCACACGGGCGCGATTTGATCTATGAAAATTGCATTGCCGAAATCCGCACCATCATGGC
>CANQCM010000024.1 GCA_947589625.1 uncultured Alphaproteobacteria bacterium | reverse complement strand
GAACATTGTTCACATTTTAAGAAATAAAGAAAGTGTGTCATTCTCGGGCTTGACCCGAGAATCCAGTTTATTTAATGCTGTGAGCGTCAGCGAACACAAATGAATACGCGGGGCAAACGCCCCGCGCCCTAATCACTAACACTAACCACTAGCCACTAACGGCTAACCCCGTTGCTCGTATTCTTCTTGTTCTTCAACTGTCATTGTTGCCAATGGACGCGCCAGCATACGCGACAAACCAATTGGTTCGCCCGATACAACAGAATAGCCAAATGTGCCGTTGTCAATGCGCGCCAGTGCGGCTTCTATCTTTTTTAATAAATTATTATCACGACCAGCCATACGCAATGCCATGTTAACTTCTTGTTCCGAAGACGCGTTATCTAAATCGTCACCAACACCTGCGGTTTCATTTTTTTCTGCAATGCGAACAGTATTCAAAACCGAATCGTTATTCTGAACAAGTTCTTCGCGTTGTCTGTTTAATAACTGATAAAAATACGCCAGATGTTCTGGACACATATATGGTTCAGATTTTTTAGGAACATATTTTGCATCAAGTTCAATTTTTTTGTAATCTTTCGTAGCCATGGCTTACACTCCTTGTAATTGGTGAATCCAACTGGTTAAAGTTTCTGGGTCCATAAGACCAGTGCGCGCTTCTAGTACATTGCCGTCACGAAATGCCAGAACGCATGGAATACTGCGTATTCCGAATTTGGCAGGTGTTATTCTGTTCGTTTCGTCAATTTCAAATTTAACGAATTTAACCCCTGATATTTGTTCTGATACTGATTCAAATATGGGGCCAAACATACGACATGGGCCACACCATTGTGCCCAGAAATCTACCAATGTTAATCCGTTACCAACAATTTGCGCAAAGTTCGTATCGTTCGCATGTTCAAGTGCCATATTTTTCTCCTTCTGTTGTTGATATTCTGGTAAAGTGTATTATAATCGTCTTAAAATGCAAGAGAAAACATAAAATGAATAAAATCATATACTTAGATGCCGCCGCCAGTGCGTTAAAACCACAATCTGTTATTTTGGGAGAAACGGATTTTTTAACCCATCATTATTCTAACGCAGGTCGCGGAATCTGTGCGCGTGCCGCCGAAACAGACGACATGTTGTCTCATGCGCGTCTGGCGATTGCCGATTTTATTGGTGCCACGTCACAGCAAATAATTTTTACATCTGGCGCGACCGATGGATTAAACAGAATCGCAAATATGATTTTGTCGCGCAAGGCGCATCTGCGCGTTGCGGTGTCTGATTTAGACCACCACAGTGCGCGTTTACCGTGGGTTGCGGCGGCAAATCGTGGTGAATGCGAATTGGTGATTATGCCGTTAAATGCGAATCTGGACATTGATATTGAAAAAATGCCATTGGCAGATGTTTATGTTATCACGGCGATGTCTAATGTAATTGGCGTGCCACAAGATGTTAGCGCCATTGTTCGCGCGGCGCGCGCTAAAAATCCAGATGTAATTACGATTGTTGACGCCGCGCAATATGTTGCGCATTTGCCGATTGATGTGCGTGCGTGGGATTGCGATGCGTTGTGTTTTTCTGGACATAAAATTGGCGCAGATACAGGCGTTGGTGTCATGTATTTGAAAAATCCAGAATCTTATCACACTGATAAATTTGGTGGTGGCATGGTTGATGGCATTGCCAGTGCAACTGGTTTTAATGTATTGCCTGCGCCTATGGGATTCGAGGCAGGAACATTACCATTAACCCAAATTGCAGGTATGCCATTTGCAATTGACAATTTACGCGAAAACCCAGCAAATCATGCATATACAGAATATTTATTTGACGCGTTATCTGAAATAAATCGGGTCAAAATAATCAGCCCACGGTCTGCGTCATTGGTGTCTTTTGTGGTTGACGGAATGCACCCACTGGATTTTGGTGCGATGTTAGGGGCGCATGGCGTTTGTGCGCGTGTGGGAAATATGTGTGCGTCTTGGATTCATGCGCACTTGGGGATAAATGGCAGTATTCGTCTGTCGCATGGGTGGTGGAACACAATGGACGAAATGCGTGATACGATAAATATAATCAAGGAAATATTAAAATGAACGATGCGCTGCGCGAGAAAATTATTGCGGCATTAAAAACAATATTTGACCCAGAAATTCCAGTGAATATCTGGGATATGGGATTGATATATGATATTAAACAAGACGGTGATGTCATTGTTATTACAATGACTTTTACCAGTCCTACTTGCCCCATGATGGAAGAATTATTGGCACAAGTTCATGATACTGTTGCAAATGCCACAGGCGCGTCTGTGCGCGTTGATTTAGTTTGGGAACCGCAATGGGATTTATCGCGAATGTCTGATGCAGCAAAGATAGAACTGGATTTAACAAATCAGGGTTGGTGATTCGTATGACATATGATGAAATGAAAAATTTATTAAACAGCATTTCTGACCCTGTGCAAAAATTAGAACTGGTTATGGATTTTGGCGCGCATATGCCACCGCCACCTGAAAATGCAGAATGCCATGATATTGTAGGGTGTGCATCGCGCGCCCAGATTTGCATATCTGGCAATAATTTTTATGGCGTTGCCGATTCGGCATTAGTGCGCGGCGTTGTTGCGATTATTACCGCAATGGTTAATGGCAAAAGCCCACAAGAAATTAAAAAAATGGACATATCTGGCGAATTTGCCGGATTACAGTTAAATCTGGGTGTTGGGCGATTGGGTGGGGTAAATTCTATGATTCGTTTTTTGCAAAATTTATGATAAACTGTATCTAGGCATATAATCAGGTGCGTGTCATGAATGAAGATAAACAAATGTTTCAAATTGGTGTGTGGTTGGTTGGTGTGGTGCTGGTTCTGACGGCAGGATTACAGGTTGCATACCGCACACAAAACAAGGCATTAAATCATGTCAATGCACAAATTCGCCAAACCACACAAGATATTGCAGTTGCCAAGGCGAATTTTGCGTCTTATGTGCGACCTGAGATTTTGCGAAATATGGTTGTTAGCATTGACCCAAAGGCAGAAGTTTTAGGATTTCATAAAATTGTTGCAATTGGCGATTTGCCACAAAAACAAGTGCAAGAATAAATATGTTTGAAACAGGCAAAGATATTTTTAAGCATGGATTTCAAGGAGGCGGTGGCGATGTTGTGGCGCATCGTCGGTTGCGATTCATTTATACTTTGTTTTGTTTGGCATTTGCTGTTTTTGCAATTCGGACTTTATATTTGGGATTTGAGGGGACAGACCGTTCGCGGCTGGCAATGACAAATGGAAATTGGGCGGTGCAACGCGCCGATATTGTTGATAGAAATGGCGATATTTTGGCAAAAAATATTATGTCGGGACATATCGCACTGCGTCCAGGTCAAATCAAAGATCGTGATAAAGCGGCGAACTTGATTCATCAAGTATTGCCGTATGAGTATTCGGTCAGCGATGCATTAAAACTGATTAATTCAGACCGTAAATTTATTTATTTGAAAAAATACGCCAGCGACGCGCAACGCAATTTAATTACTAAATCGCGCGTTTCAGGTATTGATGTAGAACCAATTCAAACACGTAAATATCCAAAACGCAGACTGTTTTCACATGTTGTTGGTTTCGTGGGCAGTGATGGTCGCGCACTGGAAGGCGCAGAACGAATCTATGATGATTATTTACGCGAAAATCAAGACCCGTTATATTTGTCACTTGATGCACGCATTCAATCTATATTTCATGACCAATTATCTGCGGCAATGCAAAAATATCGTGCGCGTGGCGCGATGGGTTTGCTGATGAATTCGCGCACGGGCGAAATGGTGGCGATGGTGTCGTTGCCGGATTTTGATCCTGAAAATTTATCAGCAGACCCAGCAGAACACCGCACATTCAAGCCTATGCGTGGATTGTATGAAATGGGATCTATATTCAAGATATTTAATACAGCGTTGGCGTTTGAAAACGGCATTGACAAAGAATACTATGTCGCCAAACCGTATGATATTCTTGATAAATTCGGGCGTGTCGCAACAACGATTCATGATATTCGTTCTTTCAAACCGCCGCGTCCAAAATTGACGGTTGATGAAATTATGTTGCATTCGTGTAATGTGGGCAGTGCGCAAATCGCGCTGGATTTACCAGATGGCGCCCAGCAAGAATTTTTTCATCGTATCCATATGGACACACCACTTGATTTAGAATTTGGACGCACAGAACGGACACTGGTGCCAAAAAATTGGAATCAGGTTGAACGCGCGACAATTTCTTTTGGACACGGTATATCGGTTACACCTATGCATTTATTGCTGGGGGTTAATGCGATGACAAATGGCGGAATCTATATTTACCCAACTTTGCGCAAACGCAGTGTGGGCGTGGTTCGTGGTACGCGTGTTATATCAGAAGAAATTTCTGCGAAATTACGTGCAATTATGGTGCGTATCGCCGAAGAAACCAGTGGCAAGCAGGCGCGTGTTGCAGGTATTCAAATTGGTGGCAAGACAGCAACTGCGGAAAAGCGCATAAATGGTAAAGTTGATACGTCCAGAAATCTGACGGCTTTTGCGGGAATATTTCCAGCGAATGCGCCACAATATACAATTTTGGTTATCTTGGACGAACCACAAGGAACAAAAGAATCTTTTGGTTGGCGCACTGCGGCATGGAATGCAGTGCCAACAACTGGAAAAATTCTAGATGCAATATTGCCGTTGCTGTTTGAATAATTTTATTTTATAATAGTTCTGATAATAAAAAAAAGAGTATAGCGTGAGAAAGGTAGTAGATAAGTCCATACTGGGCAAGGTATGGAGTATTCCGACATATCAGAACGAAGAAAATTTTGTTGGAACAGAAAATTTAATAAACAGAATATTGGCAAACCGCGGTGTTGTGGGCGATGATAATGTACGCAAATTCTTAAATCCATTGATTCGTGAATATATGCCAGACCCGTCTGTTATGCAAGACATGGACAAGGCGTCAAAAATTATCGCAGATGCCATATTGCGTGGCGATAAAATTGCGATTTATGGCGACTATGATGTTGACGGAATTACATCAACTGCGATTTTCATAAAATATTTAACTGCGCTGGGGGTTGATGTGATATGGCATTTGCCTACGCGTGAAGGCGAAGGTTATGGATTAAACACCGCGGCAATTGATGATATTGTATCGCAAGGCGCAAAATTAATGATTACGGTTGATTGTGGTATCAGTGGCGTGGCAGAGGTTGCGCATGCAAAATCGCGCGGATTATCTGTTGTAATCACAGACCATCATTCGCCTGATTCTGTTTTGCCTGATGCAGATGCAGTTATTAATCCTAAACGTTCTGACGATTCGTCTGGGCTGGAATATATGGCTGGGGTTGGTGTTGCGTTTTTAACATTGGTTGGGTTAAATCGTGAATTAAAAACGCGTGATTTATCACCACAAATGCGCCAAGCAATTGAACAAATAAACCTGATGAACTATCTTGATTTTGTGGCGCTGGGAACAATTTGCGATACGATGCCACTGGTTGGGTTAAATCGTGCGTTTGTGACGCGTGGCTTGCAAATTATGGATTTGCGACAAAATCTGGGATTGCGCGTATTGATGAATGTTTCTGGGATAAATAAATCAACTGTTTATGCCGCAGGTTTTGCGCTGGGACCGCGGTTAAATGCAGCAGGGCGGTTAGATTCTGCCGCGCCTGCGCTGGATTTGTTGCTGACGGACAATCCGCTTGTTGCGCAAGCATTGGCAGAAAAACTGCATAAAATGAATCAAGACAGAATAGATATTCAAAATGCAATTATGTTGCGTGCAGATGAAATGGCGCAAAACGCGGTGAGTGCAGGGCGAGCCAGTTTGTTCATCTGTGGTGACAATTGGCATGGCGGTGTTATGGGGATTATTGCAGGACGATTGAAAGACAAATATAATCTGCCTGCATGTGTGGCAACGCGGTCTGACGGCATTATAAATGGGTCTGGGCGGTCTATATCTGGTGTTGATTTAGGTCACATAATTCATCAGGCGTTATCAGTGGGCATAATCAGCGAAGGTGGCGGTCATGCCGCCGCCGCAGGTTTTTCATTGCCGATTGATAAAGAGCAAGAATTTGCAGAATTTTTAGAATCGCATGTTCAAGAACAATTAAATGGCAATCTGCCTGTCGCAGAAATTATTGCAGATGCAGAAATTGATTCTGGTGGTGCGACAATATCGCTGGTTAAACAACTGGCGGCACTGGAACCATTTGGACAAAGCAACCCTGAACCCACACTGATTTTACATGGTGCATCGTTGCGATATGCGTCAACAATGGGCGGTGGTGCGCACTTGCGTGGGTGTGTTAATACCAGTTCTGGGACACAATTGCAATTTGTTGGGTTTAATTTAACAAATACGCCGCTGGGTAATTTTTTACTGGACGATGCGAATACAGGCACTAAAATAACAATGCTGGGTAAATTAAAAGAAAACCATAACGGGCGCGGTGGCGCACAGTTTTATCTGGAAGATATTTATATAGGCTAAATGGACGATAAATTAAAAATCTTTGTTGAAAAAATCAAGGCGGCAAAAAATGTCGTGATAATGGGACATAAAAATCCTGACGGTGATGCGTTGTGCAGTGTGCTGGCGTTGGCAAAGATGATTGATTTGAATTATGGTATTCGTTGCACATGTGTTTATGACGGAAATATTCCAGAATATCTGGGTGATGTGCCGTTGCGTCCATGGATAAAATATTTTGAAAAAGTTCCCACCGACAGTAAATTTGACATTGCGATTATGGTTGATTATGGTGCGGCACATCAATTGGGTGGGCCTGCAAAATTTTTGGAAAATTCTGATTTTATAATTGAAATTGACCATCATAAAAATGATGCGCCAATTGGTGCGCTGTGCTTGAACGATGATACGGCAGCTGCCACAGGAATGATTTTATATAAAATCATGCGCGATTTAGATTGGGAATATGATTGCGCAGTTTTGGATTTGTTAACAATATCTATTATCACAGATACAGGAAATTTCAAATTTGTTCGTAATGGGAAACCTTTTCAGGTTGCTGGCGAATTGGTTGATTGCGGTGTAAATTTCCGCGGATTGATAGAGTTAATGAACAATAAACCACGCAAAGCCGTGTTGACCGAGGCCAAGGCCACAGCAAACGCAGAATTTTTATATCATAATCGTTTGGCGGTCGCAATTATTGACCGACGTGATTACAGGAATATGGACGGTCGCGGCGAAATGGTTTTGAATTTGTTGGGACAAATCAAAGGTGTTGAATATATCGTTTTATTAAAGCAACAAGCAGAAGATAAAATCGGTATATCAATTCGCAGCCGTGGTCGTGACATTGACCATATTGCGGCGGCGTTTGGTGGTGGTGGACACGGGCGTGCCGCAGGTGCGGTGGTAAATGACACATTGGAAAATGTGCGTGCGCGCGTGATTGAATTATTCAAGGGAATGTAGAAATGAAAAAGATAATAATATCTATATTTATGTTATGTTTTCCGTTATTGGCAAATGCGGCTGTAGACAAGGCGCTGATTGACCGTGCGGAAAAATATCTTAATTCTATTGGTGGGTTGTCTGGCGATTTTACACAGACTGCTAATGGTCGGCAACAGCACGGCACTTTTGCGATGTTGCGTCCTGGTCGCGTGCGTTTGGATTATAATGATGCGCCAATACAACTGATTTCTGATGGGCGCGATTTATATTTCTTTGATAAATCATTAGACCAGATTACAACTGTCCCGTTGACCAGTACGCCTGCTGGTATTCTGGTTCGCAAAAATATTGATTTAACAAATGCTGATATAAATGTTGTTGAAACATCAGATAACGGTTCTACTTTTTCATTGCAAATGAATCTGCGCGGTCAAGAAGGTTTGGGAAATATGACCGTTGTGTTTGATAAACAGCCCACCAAGTTAAATTCATGGACTGTTGTTGATGCAACAGGCGCAAAAACAGATGTTGTGTTTCAAAACCTGAAACCCAAGAATAATTTTGACAAGAATTATTTCCAAATAGGGCGGCATAAAACAATCAGCACCAGTGGCGATTCGTTCTATGACGAATAAAAATGTTCGGAATCAGTTGGGCAGAACTTTTTGTAATTTTATTGGTTGCAGTTGTAATATTGCCTGCGCGTATGTGGCCCGATGTTGCGCGTTTTTTGGCGCGCGCGGTGAAATTTGTGCGGGGCATTATTTGGAAAATTACAGATGCCACAGAACAAATTAAATCTCAGGTTGAACTAGAAAAACCGATTGATGAAATTATTCATGCAACAACCCAAGATGTTCTGGCAGATTTCGCAACACCAATTAAAAAAATTAAACGCAGTACCCAGAAAAAAACATCAGGACGCAAGAAATGCAAAAAATGACACTAATGCAACATTTTTCAGAATTGCGCCGTCGCATATTGTGGACTGTGTTGATATTCGTTTTTGCACTGGTGGTCGGGTGGTATGTATCGCCATGGTTGCAAGAATTTTTAACCGCGCCATTGTTATCTGTCTGGCAAGACGGCGCATTGATTTATACAGGCATATCTGATGGTTTAATGATTCGTTTTTCTTTGGCGATAACATTTGGGCTGATGATTTTAATGCCTGTGGCGTTGTGGCACATTTGGGCGTATGTTGCCCCCGCACTTAAAAAGAACGAAAAAAAATTTATTTTCCCAATTGTGATATTGTCGCCTGTTTTATTTGTGCTGGGCGCGGCATTTGCTTTTTTTGTTTTATTTCCATTTGTATTTCGGTTCTTTATGGAATTAAATAACACCGCGCCAGTACCTGCGATAATATTACCATCGGCGCGCGACTATTTATCGTTTGCAATTGGTATGCTGAAAATCTTTGGCGTCGCGTTTCAGTTGCCGTTGGTTTTAGTTATGTTAAACAGGTTGGGTCTGTTGCCACGGTCGGTTATGACGCGCGCACGGCGATATGCAATTATTATAATTGTAATTATGGCTGCGGTTTTAACGCCACCTGATGTTATTTCGCAGATTTTATTAGCGGTACCGATGTGGTTGCTGTTTGAAATCAGTGTCTTGTTTATGCGTCGCGATTGATTTACATATATTTATAATTGATTTTATGATATAATTGTCGTGTGAAAAAATTCAGTACGATTTTTGTTGGCATCTCTCTTGTCGCATTGATTGGGTGTGATTTACAGCCCAAAATTATGTCATTGCCAGATTCTGTGGGCGATTTTATATCTACGCGTTATCCTGCATTGTTGGCAGACCCAGACACGCAACCAGAAATTTACAATTCTGCGGCAACAGACTATGGTGTGTACGCATCGCCTGAATTATATGGTGGCGATACAGATGATTATGTTTTATATGCCAGTGTTGATGATTATATTATCCCACCACAACAAAGTGAATCTGTGGTGGCTGCGCCTGTATCAGACGGGGTGGATTCTGGTGGTGAAATTGTTGTAGAAGACGCGGAATATGAAATCATTACATCGGCATCAATAGACGATGATTATTTATCTGTGCCAATGTATGGGACAACAACCACGCAAATTGAAAATAATGTTATTACTGTTGCACGGGGCGATACATTATATGCGCTGGCGCGTGCGCATAATCTGACGGTCGAAGAATTAGCATCGGCGAATAATTTGTCCACGCCGTATACATTAAAAATAGGTCAGAAATTAAATGTCCCGACCCGCAAAGATGTTGTTGTTTCTGAACCGATTAATGTGCCTGCGCGTAAGACCGTTACCGCCACAGCATCTGGCACGGCATCTGTTGCGCCACATACGCAAACAACTACGCGTGTCAAGGTCAAAGAAATATCGGTTGCCCCAGGTGACACACTGTATTCGCTATCGCGAAAATATTCAACGCCTGTAAATGATTTGGCGGTTATGAATAATTTAACTGCGCCATTTACATTGTCTGTTGGGCAAAAAATCAAAGTGCCTGATTTAGAAAATGCGCCTGTGCGTGCGGCGGCAACATCGGTTGCGAAAACAACATCATCAACCACAAAGCCTGCGGCAAATGCAACCCATGTGTCAAGTGGTGCAGGCAAGGGTGCAACAAACCCAGCCACTAAAAGCACAAACAAACCAACAACCAAAACAGCGGCAAAAACGGAAACTAAACCCACAACAAAAACTACAACTAAAAGTGCCAGTGCACCGAAAATTTCGTCTGACCCGTCTAAAAAATTACCAACGATTTCTGCGCGGTCATCGTCTAAATTTTCGTGGCCTGTGCGTGGCAAGATATTATCAAAATATGGCGCAAAATCTGGCGGATTGTTTAATGATGGTATAAACATCAGCGCATCGCGTGGCACCGCGGTCAAAGCCGCAGAAAACGGCGTCGTTGCGTATGCAGGAAATGAAGTCAAAGGCATGGGCAATCTGGTAATTATTCAACATTCTGGTGGGTGGATGACGGTTTATGCGCACATGGATTCAATGTCTGTACGACGCGGCGCGCGCGTAAATGTTGGGCAAAAAATCGGCACAGTTGGCAGCACAGGCAAGGTTGACCAACCACAATTACACTTTGAAATTCGCAAGGGTACCAAGGCATACAACCCGTCGGCATATCTGAAACAGTGATAATAAAACCCTTGCAAATACGGCAAAAAGTAATATAATCGGCGGGTAATTGATGGTTCTGGATGCGTAGCTCAGTTGGTAGAGCAACTGACTCTTAATCAGTGGGTCCAGGGTTCGAGTCCCTGCGCGTCCACCAGTAATTAGTGATTAGTGGTTAGTG
>CANQCM010000023.1 GCA_947589625.1 uncultured Alphaproteobacteria bacterium | reverse complement strand
AACACATTGTCCATGCCTGCAAATTTATTCAGCACTTGTTCAATTGTGTCCATTGATTCAGACGAAATTTCCACCGCGATTGTTGTTTCTATGCCCAACGATTCTGATTTTTGTGTTGTGTGATTCCATTCTGTTTTTTCGTATGAATTAAATTGGGTCGTTTGCATTTCTGCATCTAAATCTTTTACAAAGGCGGTAATTTCTGCCATTTTATCTGTTGCCATACGCATAGACCGCGCCGCCGATTTATCCAGTGTTGTAACGCGCAGGGTGATGGCGGTTCTGTCTTTGGGTGCAGTGGTCAGGCATTCGCCATTGACCGATATTGTCCGCAATGTTTTATCATGGCGAAACGCGCCACACGCCAATAATACAGCCACCAGTGCAACCGCACCGCCAATCCATAAAGCCCGATTGTTTGATTTCATGATTTCTCCTTTCCTTGATATTTTTAATTAGCCTAACATTTTTTTACGAACGCGAGAAATTGTTTTTTCTGCGACCGCGGTGGCGCGTTCTGCGCCCGATGCCAATATTTCGTCCAGTTTTGATGTGTCGGTCATCAATTGGTCATATATCGCGCGCATTGGCGACAACACAGAATTTATTTTTTCAAACAATTCTGTCTTGGCGGCACCATACCCCATACCAGGCGCGGCAAACCGTGCGCGAAAATCTGCAAATTCGGCATCTGTCGCAAAATGACGATACAGCGCAACAATAGTAGAAGTGTCTGGGTCTTTTGGCTCTTCTGGCGTTTTAGAATCAGTAATAATGCGCATAATGCCTTTCTTCAAATCTTTTTCAGACGCAAACAACGGAATTACATTGTCATAAGATTTGCTCATTTTCCGACCATCTAACCCTGGAATAATGCCAGTATCTGCGCCAATCATTGGTTCGGGCAATTTGAAAGTTTCGCCATAGATATTATTAAAATAGCCTGCAATATCGCGCGCAAATTCAACATGTTGCTTTTGATCGGCACCCACAGGAACAATGTCTGCGCCATATAACAAAATGTCCGCCGCCATTAATACAGGGTATGTATATAAACCCATATTAACACCTGAATCAATATCATTACCCGCCGCGGTGTTTTTATCCATCGCCGCCTTGTACGAATGCGCACGATTCATCAGACCTTTTGGTGTCACATTCATTAAAAAAGTATTTAATTTATACACCGCGTCAATATCAGATTGCCGAAACAATACCGCGTTTTCTAAATTCAGCCCCAACGCAACCAGAATTGCTGCGATTTCGTATGAATGGTGGCGCACATCGTCTGGGTTATGCATTATATTCAACGCGTGCAAATCAGCGATAAACACAAAAGTTTTGTGGTCTTGGGACATTTGCACCAATGGCTTTAACGCGCCAACATAATTTCCAAAATGCGGTGTTCCTGTGGGTTTTATACCAGTTAAAACAATTTTATTATCAATCATACTTTTTCCCTTTGGTATTAAACTATTTCAAAATTCTTGATTTTGTGCGTTGCCATTCGCGCTGTTTGATAGTTTCGCGCTTGTCTACTTTGTTTTTACCATACCCAATCCCCAGCAAGACCTTCAGACGCCCACGATTGTTAAAATACAATTTCAATGGAAATATCGTTGCGCCTTTTTCTTGCAATTTGCCAATCATGCGATTAATTTGATTGCGGTGTAACAGCAACTGACGCGGACGCCGTTCATCAAAATTCACAATACGCGCCGCGGTGGGTAATTTTTGAATTTCTATGCCTGCCAGAAAAAGATTGTCGCCGCGTCGTTGAACAAATCCATCAGATATAGACACCAAACCATACCGCACAGATTTTATTTCTGCGCCTGTTAACGAAATCCCAGCCTCTATCGTGTCTTCAATTGTGTAATTGAAACGCGCCTTGCGGTTTTCTGAAACTTGACCAAATTTTATAATCTGACGTGCCATAGTAATTTTATTTTATCGCACATAATATCAAATTGCAAATTTCAAAAACTTACAAGATTATTTTCGGATATAACTGGGCGGTGTTCGCGCGCAATATCGGCGCCAGTTCTGACAACAACATATTTTTCACAGACGCCAATACCCGCGCGGTTTCCACAACAAATGCTGGTTCGCATTGCCGCCCACGATATGGCACAGGTGCGCAATATGGCGAGTCTGTTTCAATAACAATTCTGTCGTTTGGTATACGGGCAAATGTTTCGCGAACATCTGCCGCATTTTTGAATGTCAAAATACCAGATGCAGAAAAATAAAATCCGCGATCCAGCATTTTGCGTGCTAAATCCCATGAACTGGTAAAACAATGCATAACACCGCGAACATCGCCATGCAAGATTTCATCGGTATCAGATTCTGCATCACGGGTATGTATTGCCACAGGCAAATTATGCTTGTGCGCAATTTCCAGCTGTTGACGAAACAATTCAATCTGTGCCATGCGGTCATCGTTGCCAGAATGATAATCCAACCCGATTTCGCCAATACCCACAACGCGCGGATTGCTTAAAATATCATCTGTTAAAAATTTAGATGCGTCTGTGCCTGCGTATTCTGGGTGAATACCCAAAGTTAAAAAAATATGTTGGTGTGTGTCCGCAATGGCAATTGCGCCATTTATGTCGTTTGGGTCGGCGGTCGGACAAATTATCGTATCAACACCTGCGTCATTGGCGCGTGCGATTATCGCGTCTAAATCGTCATTCAAATATTTTTCTGTTAAATGACAATGAGTATCTATAAACATTTTTTAATCTCCTGAATAATCTTGAAAATCGCGGTTGTGGGTTCAAGATATATTCGCGTAATATCAGCAATTGCATTTGTCGCCATGGGATACAATTCTGCCAAATTATATCGGGCAACAGCATTCAAAATAATAGGGTACAACGCAGGTTCTGCACCGATTTTATTTGCCATTGACATAATGTCCCCAGCGGTCGCGTTTTTGTTCTCAATCAAATCAATCAGTTCATCATAAATTTCATCGCCACCTGATTGCACCAGATTTGCAATTTGCCCAAAACTGCCGTTTGATAATTTTAATATTTCGTTGCTGATTTCCGTATCAGGCATAAATCGCGCACACAATTCGCGTAATTGCGTCATATTTAATGGGCGCATTTTTTCAACGCGTGCGCGCGAACGCACAGTCGGCAACACATTTGATAATTGATGTACGACCAGCAAGAACAAAGTCTTGGCAGGTGGTTCTTCCAGTAATTTTAACATGGCATTTGATGCCGGCACACTTAATTCATCAACAGAATCAATTATCACCACGCGCCATTCGCCAGACATAGACGACATTTGCATTTTTTCAATCATTGCGCGGATTGTATGCACAGAAATCTGTTTGCCGTCCCATGGTTTACCGTCTTTATCAATATTTGCGGACATATCAACAATAAAGCAATCGCCCACATTACCATAAACCATTTTTGCGATTTTATATGCTAATGTTGCCTTGCCAATGCCGCGGGGGCCCGTCAACATCCATACAGGGTGCAACGGGTGTACATCGCGATTTTGCCATGCCGCAACAAAATCACTTAAAATTTCGTTATGTCCAACCAGTTTTTCATTATCAATTGGCGCTGGAAATTCATATAAAGATTTGGTTTTGCGTGTCGCCATAATTACTTTAACCCAATCATAACCATAATGTTTCGCACAATGCGTCCGAAAAATTGCGTTTTCTTGACGCGTGTCATTGCAACTAAATCTGCCCGTGCGATAACTTTGCCATTGCGTTCTGCGATAATTTCGCCAACCACATCGCCAACTTGAATTGGCGCAGCAACTGGGTCATTATAACGCGCCAAAACGCGCACATCTTTCATACCGTCTGATTTCTGCACAGTAATTGCAAAAGGCGTCGCCACAGTTGCCACAACAAAATCTTGGCGACCGTACCATACAGGAATCTTGGCAATCTTGTCATTTGGGCGATAAAACACATTTGTTGTCGTTGTAGAATATCCATAATTCAGCAACTTTTTAACCTCGGCTGCCAGTGCGTCATGCCCTTTGCCCCGAAATCCATTTATAACCGCAATCAAACGCCGACCACCAACAACACTGCTGGCGACCATGCCATAACCGCCATCGTCAGTATGACCTGTTTTTAATCCGTCTGCGCCTGCCATTGTGAATAACAGCCGATTATAATTCAGTGTATGTGTGCGCCCCCAATCGCGACACCAATCAGATTGATGTTCGCCGAATTCAAATCGTTTGGTGGCAAACATCGGGTAAATATCTGGGTATTGAGTAATGATATAACGCGCCAACATTGCCAATTCACGGCTGGTCATCAGATTATTTGGGTCAGGCAAACCACTGGAATTACCAAAAGTAGATTGCGTCATGCCGATTTCGCGTGCCTTGCGTGTCATCATATCGGTAAATTCAGTTTCACCGCCTGCCAACTTTTCTGCAACGACAACCGCGGCATCGCCCCCAGACAACACAATCAGCCCCAGAATCAAATCACGCACAGTTATGCTTTGCCCAGCACTCAGGCAAATCTTGCTGGCAGAATACCATTTAGAATCTTGATAGTCGGCATTTTGACCCACAGTTATACGGTCGTCCATGGTTAAACGCCCAGCCTTGACTTCATCAAACAGCAATGTCAAAGTCATCAATTTTATCATTGATGATGGGGGCATTAATGTGTCGGCGTTTTTAGATACAATTTCTGCACCTGAATCATAATCTATTAAATACGCAGACCGCGCCGATGTTGTAAAATCCGCACGCGCTGCAAATGTTGTAAGTGTTAAAATAATGGCAAATAATTTCTTTATCATCATAATCGCATATTAGCAACATAAACCCACATTGCCAACAGAATTTTTATACAATTTCGCCAATAAACGCATCGCCTGAAATTCCTTGCAATTTTACCCGTTGCATTGTTCGTGGGGCAACACGCGCCCCAGAAATAACGATGTCTATATCATGGTCATCGCGCGCGATATTATTTTCTTCTGCCAATGCATTAACCACTGTCCCCAGTTGCGACTGCATAAATTCATGGCGGATTTTGCGCGCCGCGTCTGAAATAGTCTGCACACGTTCTTTGGCGATATTGTGTGCCACTTGATTTGGCATAGTTGCCGCAACTGTATCAGGACGAGGCGAAAACGGAAACGCATGAATTTTAATTGGGCGAACATCGGCTACTAAATTCATAGTTTCGGTAAATTTCGCGTCTGATTCATTTGGAAACCCGCAAATGATGTCCCAACTAAATGTAATATCAGGGCCTGCCACCGCAACAATTTTGCGTACAGTGTCGGCGTTATGCCGCCGCTGCATATCACGCAAAACCGCATCACTGCCCGATTGCATAGATAAATGCAAATGGCGCGCCATACGCGGATTATCATGAATCAGATTTATAATCTTGAATATTTCTGGCGATGCAGGGTCAACAGACGACAACCGCAGGCGCCTGATTTCAGGCACATCATGCAATAAATCGCGACATACATCAGAAATCAATCGCCCATCGCGCGCATAAGACGCTGTATCAACACCAGTTAAAACAATTTCGCAAAATCCATCAGAAATGGCTTTACGCGCAGCAGATAAAATTTCGTCATACGGAAAAGACACAGACGCACCGCGCAACAGTCTGGTCACACAATATGTACATTGATGATTACAGCCATTTTGCACTTGTATATATTTCTTGGACAATTTCGGTTCAGAATGTGTAAATTTATCAATTCTGGCATTTTCGCAATCAATGGCGCGCAGCCCGTCAATATATGCCGATAATTTCAATTTTTGATTGTTTGGAATGACCACAGTATTTGGAATCTGGCAAAATAATGTCGGATTTCGGGTCGCCGCACAGCCTGTTATAAAAATTGGCACATTTGGGTTTTCGCGCGCCAGTTTTCGTACAGTTTGCCCCGATTGGCGTTCGGCTTCACCCGTCACTGCGCAAGTATTAACGATAATCGCTGTTTGCACGATTTCGCCCAGCATAGATTGAATCTTTTCACATTCCAGCGCATTCAGCCGACAACCAAAAGAAACCACTTTTATATTGTTTTTTGTATTTTCTGCTTGCATTTTTACCGTCCTTGGGGCATTATAGCGTGGTCAAAAATGATTTCAACAAAGGATTTAACATGGCACGTACAACAAATTCAGATACTTTGCCTTATGTAGACAGCAGATATGAACTGGGAATGTTGGCATCTCAACGCGTTCGCGACCTGAACGGTGGCGCAGAACCTGTGGTTGATAAAGATGGCGATAAATTGACTGTTGTGGCATTGCGTGAAATCGCCAGCGGCAAATTAGATATTGATATGGTTCGCCATGAATTTGTTCAAAATTATAAAGAAACACCAATTGCGTCTGACGGCGATGAATCACTGGAAATCACTGATAACGACCCAGTGTTGCGCGAAATTGATGCCGAATTGGAAAATTCTTTGGCTGATGAATCCGACGGCACAATAACTGCCGAAGAAGCCGCCGAAGAAGCAATGGCAGACGAAGACGCATCTGACGAATAATTGTTATTATCAGGAGATGTCGCATAGTTGGTCTAGTGCGCTACATTGGAAATGTAGTATACCGGCAACGGTATCAAGGGTTCGAATCCCTTCATCTCCGCCAGAGTTCAGAATGTGCGATTTTAGTGCATATTAAATAAGTATTTACTTTGATGTTTCTGTGAAGTATATTATTTTTGCAATGCAAAAATATATTGTTCCTTTGTTATTATTGTTTGGCTGTATGCTGGAACAAAATCGGTCGTGTGAATTTTGTGGCGAATGGCGATATTCAGGTTTTGAGTATGCGAACCGCATAACTGCGGATTGTCAGGGTATGTCGCACGATTTTGAGAACACCATTATGACTATCGGGAAAAATTTTTTTAATCACACGTATTCTATTGATAATACACCAACGCAGATAAGTGATGTTGATATTATAAAAGTTCCTGTGGACGAATACGAAAATGCGCCTGCTATTTTAATATCAAAAGACAATAAAATAATGCAAAAATTATATATAACAGCATCAGATAAAGTTTATATATATCTAGACGGTTGTCGGTTTTATTTTAACCGTATGATATAATTATTGAGAAAATGTAATAAAATTTATATTCCAATACTTGATTTTTGAAGTGCCTTGTGTCAGAGTGTGAACATAAGAGATTAAACAAACTAAAAAATGCGCTGTTAGTGGCTGATTTTAATCGTTTTTTGATGAATTGAAAATACCATAAGCCTGTATAACCAAACACAAGAGGCTAAAAATGGTATATGCATATATTCGGGTTTCAACCGACAAACAAGATTGCGAAAATCAAAAAATCGGAATAATGACCAAGGCAACCGAACTGGGCGTTTCGGTTGATACTTTTATTCAAGACGCAGGCATTTCAGGTACGCGTGCGCCCGAAAAACGTGCGCTGGGTGGGTGCCTGCGCAAACTGAAATCGGGCGACATAATTATCTGCAGTGAACTGTCGCGATTGGGTCGAAAACTATTTATGATTATGAGCATTCTGGAACAGTGCATGCGCATTGGCGCGCGCGTTTATACGGTCAAAGACGGCTATGAATTGGGCGATAATATTCAAAGCAAAGTTCTGGCATTTGCGTTTGCGCTGTCCGCAGAAATTGAACGCGATTTAATCAGCCAACGCACGCGTGAAGCATTGGCATTGCGGCGCGCCCGTGGGCAAAAACTGGGTCGCCCCAGTGGGCATAAAAATCACAAGCATAAACTGGATAATCAGCAATCCAAAATCAACAAACTGTTGGCAACAGGCGCATCAAAGCGCGCAATTGCACGAAAACTGCGCGTCAGCGTTCCAACATTGTACAACCGCCTTAATACATGTTACAAAGAAATCGTTGATTAAATTTTTACACCTGCACCAGATGCGAAAACACCGTGTTACATCTTGCAATTTCGGGATTTTTATGATAAAATTAAATGCATAAAACCAATAAAAATTTAATCAAGATTAAATTTTTACACATAAACCAACGCAATTCTATTTGGATACAGGAGGTTTTTATGCCACGCGTATCAGTATTGACACCGATTTATAATACTAACCCAATGCATTTACGGGAAATGATAGAAAGTATCTTGTCCCAGACTTTTACCGATTTTGAATTTCTGATTCTTAACGACAGCCCAGAAAACCAAGAAATTGAAAAAATCGTTCTGGAATATGCCAAACATGACCGGCGCATAAAATATTCTAAAAACGATAAAAATATGGGCATTACGCCATCGCGCAACAAGTTATTAAAAATGGCACGTGGCGAATATATCGCAATATTTGATCATGACGATATTTCTGTGCCAGAACGTCTGGCGCGCGAAGTGGAATTTCTAGACGCAAATCCCCATATTGGCGTTGTATCAGGCTGGCTGCAATATTTCGGGACAAGTGATGTTTTGCGTACTGTGCCAGAAAACGATACTGATATACGCATTGCCATGACATACGATTGCTGTGTTTGGCACACTGCGGCGATGTTAAGGAAATCCCTTTTGACCGATAATAACCTAGAATACGAGGAATATTTCAGTCCGTGTGAAGATTATCGTTTGTGGTCAAGGCTGATGGACATAACGCGGTTTCATAATCTGCCACAGGTTTTGGTTAAATATCGTACAGGTAATCAGCAAACATCGGCACGGCAATCACAGCGATTGAGCCAAATGCACACCGCGATACAATTGGACATAATAAACAGATATCCTGCATATCACGATGCATGGTTACAATCTGATAGTTGCAGTACCAGATTTCGGCTGCGTCTGTTTGGCATACCGTTGATAAAAATAAAACGCAATCGCGTGTATTTATTTGAGTGCATTCCAACTTTCAAGATTTTGTGGAGATAACAATGCCATTAGTAAGTGTTATTATTCCGTGTTATAATCAGGCGCAATTTTTACACACGGCAATTGAATCAGTTTTGGCGTCAACAATGCAAGATTTTGAAATAATTGTCGTTGATGATGGTTCTACGGCGCCTGAATCAAAAAGAATCTTGCGCGAACTAAATATGCCAAAAACTACGGTCATTAATCAACAGAACATGGGTTTGGTCGGCGCCAGAAATACCGGCATTCGCTACGCCCGCGGAAAATATATTTTGCCATTAGATTCGGACGACAAAATTTCTAACAGATTTCTAGAACTGGCAACTCAATTTATGGAATCGCACAAAAATTACGGAATCGTTGGCGGTAAAACAGAATTATTCGGTGCAAAATCTGGCGTGTGGGATTTACCGAAATATTCATGGCCTGATATATTAAAAGAAAATTTGTTAGTTTGCACAAATATGTTTCGCCGTTCAGATTGGGTTCGGGTCGGCGGCTATAATCCTAATATGAAATATGGATTGGAAGATTGGAACTTTTGGCTAGATATAATATCTCTGGGGCGCGAAGTCTATCAGTTTGATGATGTTTTATTTTATTATCGCAAGCATTCTGAATCAATGATAACGAATATCCAAGAAAATCGGCGTCAACAGATGAAAAACCAGATAATCGCAAACCATCTGGAAACATATAAGAAATACCCAATGATTATGCAGCGCGTTTCAGGCAATCTGTCGGTTGGAACGCGGCTGCAAGACTTTTTTGTTCGTATGATTTGCTTGTTGATTCCGTACCAGCCATACCGGCACAAAATAAAAGATTTTTTCCGCTATCGATAAATATCATTTTTTTCATACGCAGGTTTGTGGTATAATAACAGCATGTTCAAATATAAACTGATATTAAGATTATTAAAAATCGTTCCGAAATGGCTGCGTAATTCTAGCCAGAAAAGATTACGCGCATTGTTAAAATTTTATATCAAGGGGAATCAATTAATCATAATTCGTCCAGATGGCACAAAATTGATTAATCCAATCCACGATTATAAATTTCTGCGCCTGACGGCATCGGGCGATTGCACGAACAATACTGTGATTGCATACGAAAATCAAATCAATGGAACGAACCTAGACTTTAATTTTTTCAACGGTGCCAACAATGTTTTTGAACTGGGCAAAAATAATATGATTGGAATGGCTGCATATATCCAAGGCTATAACGGTCATGCGCGCATCGGTGACAATAATTATATTTGCGGTTCCACATTATATTTATACTGTTCTGGCAAGACAGAATTTTCAATCGGGAACGGAAATTTATTTTCGTCTGGCATAACCCTATGGGGGGGGAAGGGCATAGTGTCATTGATTCGAAAACTGGTGAAATAACCAATACTGGCGGAAATATTCGCATTGGCGATAATAATTGGGTGTGCATGAATGTCTGTTTTCTCAAGCGCGCTCAAATTGAAAACGGCAATGTTGTTGGCTATGGCAGTATCGTCAGCAAACCGATTGACGCCAGTCGCTGTGTGATTGCCGGCAATCCTGCGAAAGTGATAAAAACAGATATTTTATGGGCAGACGCTGCGCCATGGGCATACAATGGCGAAATATATCGCGGTGCGCCAGACAATGGCAATTAAAACTTTTACAAATATTATTTTTTTATATGCGTTTTTATGATATAATAGCTGTATGACAAGAAAGATATTATTTTTATTATTTGGCACAGTTGCAATTGCGGCATGCCAACAGAACACACCGCGTTATGTTGACGATGATGTAATCACATACGAACAGTTTTTAGGCTATGTCCCTGATCCTGCGACATTATGCCAATCTGGGCGCGATGGCACGCAATGCGTTTCGCCACGCGCTGGCGCAGTGCCTGCTCAAAACGCGGTCAAGGTCACGCCAGACGGGGGCAATCTGTACATGGAAACAGACAAATATGTCATTGAAATCCAAGG
>CANQCM010000022.1 GCA_947589625.1 uncultured Alphaproteobacteria bacterium | reverse complement strand
GGTGAGGCAAAATAACCATAAAACAAAAAGATACATTAGATAATGAAAAAATATTTGTTTTACATTTTTGCGATAATGATGGCATGTCCTGCGATGGCGATGTCAATATCTGGTACTGTGGTTGACGAAAGTGGGGCACTGCCTGGGGCGAATATCCTTTTGGTTGATGGTGATAATGTTGGCACCATAACAGATTCGAACGGGAAATTCACACTTGACAATAGCAGCATTACATCGCAGTCAAAAATACAAATAAGTTATATAGGTTATAAAACTCAAAATTTGCCTGCAGCAGCAAATATGGGACAAATAACATTGGAAACAGATGAGCAACAAATACCAGAAGTTGTTGTTAATGCAAACTATGATCCCCGTGATTGTAATGAAACGGAATTAAATGCTGTCAATGCCACCAAAGGAAAAACAAAAATTAACGGAACAGGTGGTATTATTTGTGTGCCATCAAAATGTATCAAAGGGTATGAATTAAAAGATGAATCTTGCGTTAAACTGACATGTGATGAACCGCGTCAAATATTGAACAAGGCGGGCACCAAGTGTGTTGATAATGATGGCGAATGTAAATCAACCGCTGCACACGCAGCCAAGGCGAAAAACAAGTATAACGCCAGCACTAAAAAACTAGATTGCGTAATTACAAAATGCGATAAAAATTATACACCTAATTCAGATGGTACGGCATGTGAACAATCTGCGGGCCCATGCAGTGACGATCAGATCAAGGCAATAAAGCATGCGAAATCTGGCGAATTAAACAAACAAAGAAAATGTATTCCAACTGAATGCGATGATGGTTTTGAACCTGATTCTAAATCAGGAACTTGTGTTGCAGTACAAGAACCCGAGGAAGAACCTGAATCTGACGAGCCTAAATTATCGCCCGAAGATCAAGCAAACAAAGTTGCGGAATTACAAGAAAACTATAACAATATGAAAGCCAAAGAACAATCTGCCGCGAGTCGTGCCGCAGGCACAATTGGCATTGGGGCAACAGGGATTGGTGGCATGGAATTGGCGTCTGCGTTGGCAGAACAAAATGCTGATGCCGCATCAGAACGCGACATGGCGGCATATCTGGCAACTTTTGTTTGTGATTATGGTCAGGGCAGGTTTATCAAAGGTGGCGAGACCGATATAGAATTGCCTGGGGCAAATGCGCTGTTGCCGTTGCGTCAAGAATATGTTGCGTTGGCAACGCGGCTGAAAACTCAAAAAGAAGCGTTGAATTTATTGCCTGGGATTGAATCTGAAGAGATTATGGACAAGGCGACAATGGGTCTGTATGACAATGAATCGCTGGGCAAAACTGATGGCGCATATACATCGCTGTATCGTGCCTTGACAGACGAAACCAGTGCTGACGCGGCAGAATGGGCAGATCAAAAATCAGATACAAAAACGAAATTAAATACGGGCATTGGGCTGGTCGGTGCAGGTATTGTTGGATCTGCGGCGATAAATTTAATTGGCAACAAAAACGCGCCCAAAGAACATTCTGCTGAAATCAATGCTGAATACGCCAAGAAATTACAAAGCATTGTTGCAGATACCGCGACAAAAGCAAGCCAGTTGCAATCTGATAAAAAATGTTCAGATTTTACGGGCGCAACGGGTGAGTATCCAACCTGCACATGTTCCGACGGAAACAAACAATATTTTTCCACCGAAGAAGGCTGTGTTTCATGTGAAGGTGATTTATTTGTTGTAGATGGCGTATGCGCATGTCCGCCTGATAAACCTAATCAGACTGGCACATCATGCGCGGCGCCAGCGTCCAATAATTGCAAATTAACGAAATATGTTGCCACTGGTAAATGTGAATGCATCGCGAACGCGACCGAAACAAATAATACATGTGAATGCAACAGTGGCTTTATATATGACGAAGCGCAAAAAGCGTGCGTTGCAGAAACAGTTGCACCCACAACGCCTGATGCGACAGCGCCTGCAACAGTCGCACCGACCAATCAAGAAATTGCAAGTTTTACAATCTATTCTGATGCCATGTTTGAATCGGGCAGTGCGAAAATTGACAACACAAAAGCCACGGCTTTGGTGACGGATTTTGGTAAAAAATTAGCAGATGCAAAAACAGAAAGCACTGCCAATGCCGATGCTATTGATAATCAACAATACTGTATTAATATTACAGGGCATACAGATAAAGTTCCGTTCAAGAAAACAGCCAGTGGTATGAATAACCAGAAATTGTCGCAACAACGCGCGGACGCAATCAAAGATATTTTGACCAGTCAGGCTGGTCTGTCCAGCGAAAATATTCACACCAGTGGTGTTGCAGACAGAGATTGCGACAAATCGGGCAATCAACCAGATTGCCGCAAGGTAGAAGTTTCATTGACTGCGGGGGCATGTGGTGCAATTTAATGCGGTCAAGGTCATATCGGTATAAATTCATTCGCCCAAATCGGCGAAATTTATTTTTTATTTATGGATTGACAAAATTAAAATTTCGTATTATATTTATCTTGTGTTAAAAAACAAAAGGATTAAAAAATGGCATTGGACAAAAAAATGTTAATTCGTATTGGTGTCGGCACAGCCGCTGCGGTGGTGTTGTGTTGCAGTGTTGTCACTTGTTCAAATCATTCCAAAAGACTTGACCGAGTTGAACAAATGGGCATTGAAAACCAAGAAGCAATTCAAAATGTCATAGAAACTACAAAAGAAGTTGTTAAAACGACAGACAAACTGTCGGATAAAGTATTGGAAATCCGCGATGAATTATTGGATTCTTTGGCTGTGACGAATGGCAAATTGAATAAATTGGACAGCTTGCAACGGGCGCAAAAGCCTTGCTTGTGCAATCAAAAAAAAGATAATGCCAAACCTGAAAAGCCAGCTAAACCTGTTCCGCCTGCAAAGCCGGTAAAATCACAACCTGCGAAACCAGCGAAACCTGTACAACCGGCACAACCAGTGAAACCTGTTGTTGTGGTTGCAGCACCTGATTCGGTGGCGGTTCCATCAAATGGCACTGTGGTTACAAACAGCGGTACAGCACAATCAGAAATTTCTGGGAATACAGAAGTACATTTTGAAAATGGTGGTACTAATAACGGTACAGTCATTATTAATAACGGTGGTGTGATAAATCAAACCAATATCAACCAACAAAATGTTGCGAAAGAAAAAGATCCTTGGGCGCCTGCGACCTTTGTAAAAACCAGCGTTCGGGAATATGTTTATCACCGCAATCGTTGTAAATAATCTGGTATTAAAAAATCCGCGTTTGACGCGGATTTTTTTTCTTTACATATAATTTGAATGTGTGCTAATATAAAAAACACAGAGAGAATTAGCACATGAAACGCATCAAATTTTTTCTGATTGCATTGGTTTTCGCGCCATTTTGTGCGCATGCGGCGCAAAATGATTTCATGGTGGCGGCGCAATTGTTATCTGCGGCAAAAAATGCTGATATTCAACAGGTTCAGATTCTGGTCAACAGTGGCGCTGATGTAAATTTTGTTGATGCAACGGGGCTGTCTTTGGTGTGTACAGCGCTGATGAATAATGATTTGCGTGCGGCGCAAATATTGCAAATGTATGGCGCAGATGCGTCAAAGTGTGACAAGCAAATTAAAAATTATAAATCTAAAAATAAAAAAGAGGGTGGGGGCGGATTGTTCAGCGGGCTTTCTACCGCCCAAGGCATTGCATTAGCGGCGGCGGGTGCCGCCGTTGTTGTTGGTGGACTGTTATTATTAACTGATGTTTTTGATGGTGGCAACAGCAACGGTTCTGGGGGTGGTTCAACTGGCGATCGCCCTGGTGGTGGCGGTTCTGGTAATGGGGGCAACAAACCAACACCATCTTTTACATTGCCGTATGGGCCCGCAATGCCAGATGCCGCGTCAGAGGCAACCAATTATAAAAATAATTTGGATATTTATAGCACCAAGGGTGACGAGGAGCAAGGGACTATATTTTATCAAGATTTTCAACTGATGAATCAATTACAAGCAGTTGGCGATGATACTAAAACAGGTGGGCAAAACTATTTACTTATGATGCATGGGTATTCGCCGTGGGCGCGTGGCTATCTGGGTCAGCGCACTTTGCGTCAATCAGATGGCACACCGTTTAATTTATCTGATTATAAATTAAATAATGATCAGGTGGGTGGTGGTTTGCCCGTAAATGTTGTGTTGGTAACTGAAAATGGGGTAAATTCCGCCGCGACTGATACATCATTAAAAGATAAAATAGGATTGTATACGACCCAAAATGGGCAATCGTTAAACCAAGCTTCAAAGGAAATGATTTTCAGTAAATATTACAATAACAAAATTACATGTAATGGCAGTAATGGCATTTCAGATTGCACCGGTGCCGAGGATTCAAGTCAGATTAGCCAATTTGATTTATCAGGTATGGGGTCGGCAAATCAAAACCCAATGGCAACAGACTTTGACGATTTGTTGGGTAAAATTGTTGGCGGAAATAATTCTGGCACGACCAAAGCTGACTATGCAGGCTTTATGCCAAATGGTCAAATGACAATCTATCGCACAGGTGGCGGTTGGGGGTTAGTTGCAGTTGGCGACGATGGCGAAAAAAAAAGCGGTAGTTATAATATGACCGGAGAATCATTCGCCGAAAACGATACAATTACTATAAATGATGGCGACACATACACCATCAAAGATGTTAATCAAAATGGTGTTTTTACGGCACAGAAAGATGGCGCTGGCACTTATGTCGGTTATGTGATTGGGCAGAATTTATATATGGATACAGACGGCGATGGTAAAATAGATATGGCGTTTACAATGACCAATAATGGCGAAAAAAAATTAACGCAAACTATGAAGGGGCAGGTAATAGATTACCAAAACTATAAAGCGTTAAGTAGTGCATTGTCGTTGAATGATTCAACAAACGGCAGTACTGGTGCAAAATCAAAACCAGATGTTCTGGCGAATATATATGTTATTGAACCGTTGCATGCAACAAATGCTGCGACAATTAATGATATTTTGTCGGTAAAATCTGATTCATCTGATGACAACAGAAAAAGCGCGTTTGCAAAATATGTTGATGCTTATTATGATTTAACACCCAGTGAAAATAATAACAATGTTTCGTCTGATGCAACTAAATTTTTTAATAGCTTGGGGTCACAAAATCATCAATTGGTATTATTTTCAACGGGTGCTTCTTTGACCGATACTTGTAATGCCGCGGGTGAAAATTGTACAAACCCGTTGGGCGAACATTGGGGTGGCGCGGCACTGGACGCAACATTTGAAAACGCGGCGCCGTTGGTTTTTGATAATCTGGAACATTTGTTTATGTCGATTGTGGCGGTCGGCTTAAGTGGCGTAGGTACATCAAACGCAACAAGTGTTTCAGGATTTACCCCCGAATCTGCTTCTAAATATGTTTTGGCACAATGGGGCGTGAAAGGAACAGATGATATAAAATATTATCGCGCCCGTAAATGCGGTGTCGCAGGTATGGGATTGAACGGTATTGACCCATGGTGCTTTGCCGCCACAGGCTTTACTGATGAAATAGCAATGGCATCGGCGGCTGGGGCGGTTGGTGTTATGAAATCTGCATTTCCTAATTTCGATAATACTAGATTGTTCATTTTATTGGCATTGACTGCAGATGGGCCGTTTTTGGCAACTAATACTGATGGCAATGCGTTTTCTTCGGTAGATGCTTTGGAAGCTTATCTGAAAAATTTATTTCAAATGCCAAATGAAGACGAGGCGCGTTGGCAAAATGGCGATGCGGATTACCTGGAAGTATTCCAAAGTGTCTTTGGTTATGGGTTAATAAATCTGGAACGCGCAACAACACCTGGAACATCTGTTTATTTTTATAATGGTACCGATATAGTGTCTGGGTCGGGTAATGCGTATTGGCGCGCGGCGGCAAATACTGTTTTTCGTACATCGGCGGTGTTTAATCCAAGGGGTGGGTCAATCAGTGCGCCATATTATGATATACTGGAAAGTGTTGACGGTGAATTGCGACTGCCGCGTGTGTGGGAAAATGAATTTAAATTGGGTACGCAATCGCGGCGCGGTCTGTATATGGGTGATGTATTGGGCGAATTGCGCACGCGTGTGGCGACACCAAATCGCATGATGATTGGTGATATTGGTTTTTCAATGGCAATGTCGGCAAAACCTTATGCAGACAATTTAGGTGGGCTGGATTCTATGCAAATTGATTATGCGTATGGCAACTGGAATTTTAATGCAGGTTATCAGCATTATTTAACAGACGGCGAATCCAGATTTAACGCGATGTCTAACCCAATTCTGGGGTTGGCGTCAAATGCAATCACATCTGATTCTGAATATCGCATGGGACGGTTTGCGTTCGGTGCGCGTATGTTTTCAGGCGCGATAACTGATGAATCTTTGCTGGAAAATGACCCAACAATCGTGGCGCAATTTGAACCAATGCGATTGGGAAATATGTACGGTGCGCAATCTTATGTTGCGTGGGATAACGGCAAATTTGGATTTTCAGCGGCGGTTGGTAATGCGCGTGAAACAAATACTCTGTTGGGGGCAATGACTGGCGGTCTGTTGGATTTAGGTAATGGCAATACAGTGTATGTTGATTCTGAATTGCGCTGGGCACCGATAGAAAATGTAAATCTGCGCATGCGGTCAACTTTTGCACGCACGACATCAGACGCGTCTGGGCAATTCATTATGGGATTAACACCAATTGAATCAAATGCGTTTGCGTTGGGTGTTGATGTTGGTGCGTTTGGTTTTACCGCCGCAATGCCATTGGCGATTACATCAGGCGCAATGAAATACGCGTATGCAGATTATGATGTGGTTGAAGTTTCGTCTGGTAAATATGATTTGGTGGTGCGTGATGCGCGTGTTGCGCAATTGGGGCTGACACCTGTGGCGCGTGAATTGCGATTTACAGGAACATATCGCCATAAACTGGGCGAATTCACAGACGGCGCAATCGGGTTCATTTATCGGGTCAATCCAAATAACACAAATGAATTTGGCAATGAATCAATATTTATGATGAAATTGTCACACCGCATTGGAATATAAAAAATGCCCAAATGGGCATTTTTTATTTGCATACAACAACCATCGCAGGTCGTAATACATTATCGCCAAACATGTATCCAGCCTGCATTTCTTCCAATATAGTATTTGGGGCAGGGCGCGGATTGCCATCATCTGGCGCGTCAATTACAGAAATGGCATTGTGAAATTGTGGGTTTAGCACCACACCCACAGATTCAATTTTTGTGATACCGATTTCAGCAAATGCTGCGTCCATTGCTCGTGCCATTGCAATGATGCCGGCATCGTCCGGCGCGTGTTTTTGGGCGGCGATAATCGCGTCCATCACAGGCAAAAATTTTTCAGCCACTGACATTGCGCGTGTGCGTGCGCGTGATTCAGAATCAATCGCGGCGCGGCGACGTGTGTTTTCCAGTTCTGCTGCCATGCGCAAATATTTATCGTTTAATTCGCGCGCTTCGGCAATCAGCGATTCTATTTGTGCGGCGCATGCGTCAGGATCAGATTTTGCCGTATCCATTGCGACATCTGTATTTTCTTGAACAATTTCGTCTGCGGCAATTTCAGCGCAGGTGGCGTCTGCGCTGTTTTTGGGTTCGCATTTTTCCGAATCGTTTATAGACACAGTATCTATTTTTACATCTTTATTTTCCATATATAACCTGCCTTTAATAAAAAAGGGGGCGGCGGATACACCCCCGTTTTTAACTATACATTTATTTTACACTGGTTATTATAGGTATGAAATCGTCAGATTTCAAGGACGCACCACCAACTAAAACGCCGTCAACATGTTCAATGCTCATAATTTGGGCAGCATTAGAACCCTTGACCGATGCGCCGTATAATACAGGTGTGCCTGCCAATCCCATTGATTCCAGTGTTTTTGCAATCAATGTGTGCGCGGCGGCGATTTCTTGGTCGGTCGGGGTCAGACCTGCACCAATTGCCCAACGCGGTTCGTATGCCACGATTATTTTTCCAGATACATTTTGTGGCACAGATTCACGCACCCCAGATTCAATGATTTCCATTGTTTTGCCGGCTTGCTTTTCGTCCATGGTTTCGCCCACGCAAATAATAGGTGTCAGACCGTTCGCCAATGCCGCGGTGGCTTTTTCAGCGACAATCGCATTTGTTTCGTTGTGATATGCGCGGCGTTCACTGTGCCCGACAATTACATATTTCGCGCCTGCGTCTGAGAGCATTTGACCAGATACTTCGCCTGTATATGCGCCTTTGTCATGGGTGCTGATGTCTTGGGCGCCCACTGCAACGCGCGATGTACCGCCGCGCACCATTGTAAACGGCACGCACAAAATAACCGTGTTTTGTGTTTCAACATTGTCCAGCGCAGAAATCATTTCGTCCAGCCCACTGCGCGAACCATTCATTTTCCAATTTCCAGCGATAATTTTCATAATTTTCCCCTTTTTTTCGTTGATTTTATTGGTTCTATTTTGCTATCTTATCGCAAAAGGGGATTAAATGCTAGAATATTTACGCAACGCGGCAGAAAAACCTGTCGCTAAAATTTTGATTTCAATATTGGCTTTTTCGTTCATCGGTTGGGGTGTTGCGGAATGGATTTTCAGTGGCACTATGGGCGATAATACACTGATGCGCGTTGGTGGGCACAAGGTGTCCATGCAACAATTTAACATGGAAAAATCGCGCGAATTGGCGGCAATGACACGCGAACAACAACGGGCGACATATGCTGACCCTGCGCTGACTGCGGCGTTGAACGCGTCTGTTCTGGGTACAATCGCATCGCAACAAATGGCGCAAAATCGTGCAGATGATTTAGGCTTTGTCGTAACAGACGGGCGCATCGCGCGCGAAATTCGTGAATTTCCAGAATTTCAATTAAACGGTCGTTTTTCAACATATTTGTTTTCAGATGTGTTGCGTAATTCTGGGTATAGCGAGGCTGACTTTGCCGATGTCTTGCGTGGTCAGGTATTGCGTCAAATGGTTTTGGGGTCAATGGTAATGCCGATAGCGGTGCCGAAATTTGCGGTTCTGGCGGCATATAATGCCCGTTATGCAACGCGTGATATTGAATATGCCACGGTTAATTTTTCTGATTACAAGGTTGGCACGCCAACGGACGACCAGTTGCGCGAATATTATGCGCAAAATCCACAAGTTGTCCCAGAACAGCGCACAGCGTCTTATGTTTTAGTGCCTGCGAAAATGGATACGCCTGATACTTATGACGCGGGTTATACTTTGGCGCAACGGGTTGAAGACGACATTATTTCTGGCGATGCGTTAAGTGTGGCGGCGAAAAAGCACGACGCAAAATTTGTCGCACTGAAACCATTTGCCAAGGGCGAAAAAATTTCAGATTCTGTTTTGACAGACGCAATGATTGCAAAAATCTTTGCGATGGACGAAGGCACAGAATCCGAGATTTTGGAAACCAAACAAGGCTTTGTAATTATTCGTCTTGATGCGGTTGCACCTGAACATAATGCAGAATATGCGTCTGTTAAAAATAATCTGATTGCCGATTGGAAACGTGCCGAACAGAAAAAGCAAGCATATGTTCGCGCAAATGAAATTCTGGTTGATTTGAATCAGAATAATAAATTTAATGGCAAATCTGCAACAGTGACACGGGCAAACGGCGCGCCAATAGATGTTCTGGCGGCAGCATTTAATTCGCCAATTAACACAAATTTGATTGTGCCAACAAATAACGCGTTTTATGTGTTGCGTGTAAAATCTGAAAAAATGCCAACAACAGATAAAAAACGTCTTGATGCGTTGCGTTCAGAATTAATCAAGGCATCATCGGCATATACTTTAGACGATTATAATTCGTTCTTGAAACGTACCTATCCAGTCAAAGTAAACGAAAAAGTCTATAACAGATTTTTCAAATAGTGGCGAGTGTTAGTGATTAAGGCGCGGGGCAAAAGCCCCGCGTTGTTGTGTTCGCTGTGCGAATACAACTATTAATACTAAAACTTGCTAAATTGCACATAATGACAATCGTCGGTGTATTTGCCAGAGCCTGTATTATCAGAAAAATCCGTACCAGACGGTATATAACAATCTGTAATGGCTGGGTGACAGGGCGTATTGCTGCATTTAGAGGTGCCACTATTTGGGCAACTGGTACAACAGGTGCTGCCGTCTGAACTGGGGTTATAATATTCTCCTGTGTTACAACTTGTGGAATTACACCCCAGTGACGGCCCTGGTGTTAAACCACCAGACGAACTGCACTCGATACAACAACTCGATTCCCCATCTTGATATTTTTTACACCCATTTACGCAAAACTTACACTTACATGGATCACAACAATTTGCCCCGTATTTTGTACAAGTACCAGTATCAGTACCACATGCCTCGCAGTCTGTTGGGTCAATAGTAGTTAACGCAGGTGCAGATTGCGCATACAGCATCAGTGCGCTGGCACCAATTATAAAAAAATTTATTTTCATATTGTTTTTCTCCTGTGTTTATTGATAAACAAAACCACCAAAAAATTTGGTGGTCAGGAGGCTAACAACAATCTAACGAATTGTGCTGCTTATTCAATATATTCGCAAGCCCTCCTGACACAAAGTGCAGGAGTTTTTATTCGTCGTAATAATAAAAATAGGCGCATTGCGCCCATATAAGTTTATATTCCGACGCGTTAGAAAGGGCTGTTAGACCCCATCAATGGCAACCGCCACTGACAAGGGTTATTATAAGCGAAATTGTTTTTGATGTAAAGGACGATTAGTGGGTAGTGGTTAGTGTTAGTGATTAGGTCGTGGGGCATATGCCCCACGTGGTTGCGTTCACTTCGTTCACAGCATTTATAAAAACTGGATTCTCGGGTCAAGCCCGAGAATGACAAAAGGTGTTTGCTGTTGCAAACACCTTTTACTAACACTAATCACTAACACTAACCACTAACTCAGTTTATG
>CANQCM010000021.1 GCA_947589625.1 uncultured Alphaproteobacteria bacterium | reverse complement strand
GCGACATACGGATTAACAGTCCGTTGTTCTACCGACTGAACTATGCCCGAACGCGTTGCTTATACTATATCTAAAAATAGCTCAAGTCAAGCGGCTTTTCCCATTGTTGTGTTCGTTGTAACGATGTGAATAAAATTGAAATAAGTCATAATTTAAGCTATAATATAAAATAATTAGAAGCTTGAAACGATGATACCGATTCGATAATGTGTATTTTTTTCTAAAAATTATAAATAGGCAAAAAAATTACAAAACTTTATTTTTCGGCAGATTTCTGCGACCGAATTCGCGTATGGCGCGAACTGTTTGACCAGTTGACCGGAGTATGAAATAATTCCTGTGTATCATAAAAAAGGAGTAAAATATGACACACAATAAAATCTGGAATGCAATCGATCAACTGGCGGCGAGCAGAGGCATCTCTTGTTCTGCACTGGCAAAGTTAAGTGGTTTAGACGCAACAGCATTTAACAAATCTAAACGTTTAACATCAGTTGGCAAAGAACACTGGCCATCGACTTATAGTATTTATAAAATACTTCGGGCAACGAATACTACATTGCAGGATTTTATAAAATTCCTGCCACCTTGCGATGTTGTAAGAGATCGTTAAATACAGCAATTTATTAAAAGTATAAATAACGATACCGACCGTCTGGTCGGTATTTTTTTCATTAAAATAGAGAAATATCCCGTAAACATAATATCTTAATTTTGTTGAATTTTCTTAGTTAAACAATACAACAAAGAGGTATTAAAATGTATAAAAATAACGACTGGTGGGACGCAGTCGACAATTTTTGCGAAACGCGCAATTTAACTCTTTCGAAACTAGCAAAAACATGTGGATTAAGTTCATCTACATTGAGCAAGTCTAAACGTTATGACAAATATGGAAAACCTAAATGGATTGGCACAAATACACTTACTAAAATATTAAATAAGTTTAATATGACTATTGTAGATTTTTATAAATATTTTCCTAACCACGATGATTGATTGTCGATAGCAAACACCCCGCAAAATCATATGATTTTGCGGTGTGTTGAGTGTGATTAATCTTACTGCACGATGTCGCAAGGCGGGAGGAACTTTATAAAATCCTGCAGGGTGGTATTAGTCGCCTGAAGTATTTTATAAATACTATAAGTAGAAGGCCAGTGTTCTTTGCCGGTCGAGGTGATGCGCTTAGACTTGTTGAAAGTAGTTTTATCAAGCCCGCTTAATTTAGCCAGTGCCGAGCAGCTTAAATTTTTGCTTTCTGCAAATTTTTCAATAGATTCCCATAATGCATTACAATTCATTTCTTTCTCCTATATGTTTGGGTTCGTAGGAATTGTTCCATAAAAACACGCCACATACTAGGAGATTAAAATCCTACAGTGGCAGGGGGGGTGAAAAACGGCTGTTTTGCCTTAAAATCTGCCGGAAAAAAGGGTGGCGTTGTGTTTTTATTCGTGTATGCCAATAGTTATTGTATTTATTAAGAAAAGTTAATAAATCTTACATTGCTATATTTTATTTTCGTTTTCAAATTCTTCATATGTCCCGAGTTCTTTGAAATTAATGTTATATGATCCGTCAGTGTTTTTTGATATTTCTATACTATCAATACCCTTTTGCATAAGTACATCATAAGTTAATAATTGATATGCTTGTAAACGCAATACTTTGCGTAATAACCATTTTCCTAAATCCTTATTTGGATTACTCATAAGGGCTTTACCCCCATCTTGGCAAACCTTGACCGACAGAATGTTTTTATTATTATCAGGTAAAATCAGATTAAATGGTGTATCTCTATCTGGAAAAAATTTGGATAAACTTGGTGTATCCATGCAGGAATAGGAATATATATTTCGTCGGGGTCACGGGCTCGCCCAAGTGCATTCCATTGATTAAGCCCACTTTTTTCTGGAACATTTTTTATTCCGCCACGATTAGAATATAATGGTAGAATAACGCGCCCGATGATATTTGTGGTCGGTACAATTTCTGGCGTATCTATTTCGGTGGTAGTATCTTGATACAACAAGTCATATAATATTGAATACGGATCTTCGTAGATTGGAACCTCAAAGTCAGCCAAAGTGTCAACTTTGAATTTCTTAAACAATGTTGATTTTGATATATTAAAACAATATTCATTATATCTGTCATTGAAATATACTGTATTGTTCGTAGATTTGTGTATACCGTTTATATTTGGAATATCAATTAAATCCATTCCTGTTTCATATATAATAAATCTTTTATCTGTTCTGACAACGCAATGATAGAGTAGTTTTTCTAATTTTACACCCGTGATATCAACGGTTGTTGTAATGCGCTGATTTCGTAATGATGCGATAATATTTATCAGTTGAGTAATATCGGTTTGTTCTGCATCGGAAAATAGACCACGTTGACGATTGAATTCAGCTATTTTCTCAATGCAACTGCCGTTTTTATACAAAAATGTCTTTAATCCAATTCCATAATCGTCTTTTGAAGCATCAATAGATATATCACTGCGTGCTAAATTAGTTGCGCCAAACGCTTTACAAAAAATATTTTCTGCCATTCTATAATAAAGATATGGAATATCACTGTCGCTTGATAATCTAGACAACGAACCGACAATTTTGAGTAATTGTTTATATTCGTTTTGTAATGAAATTTTTTGGGAATCGTAAAACAATTATGAGACCTTTTTTATCGCTTTTATTATTTCTTTTGCAACCGCTTCTATAACTGGAACAGATACAGAATTTCCGAACTGTTTATAAAGGGCAGAATTTGCAATTGTTGGCAGTTTATATGTTTCTGGAAAACCTTGAAGTCGTGCGCATTCGCGTGGAGTTAATTTGCGAATTCCTTTGGAATCCAATATCAAAGGAACATTGTGACCACCCATTCCCATGTTTGCTGTCAGTGTAGGACATAGATTGTTTTTATTTTCCCGTAAATACACGCGACGCCATTGATAAACAGTGCAATGACTGGTTATTTTTTTTAACAAAGTTTGATAGAACGGGGTTTTCTTATTGTAATAAAACTTATCATCAGCAACTTTGTCTAATAATTCGCAAATCGTTTTGCGTTTGGTTGTTTTCTTTGGAAATTCAAATGCCTCATATATGTTTTTGTTCTTGAAAGCGATGATATAAATTCGTTCTCTGTTTTGCGGTATTTCAGAATATTCACAAGTATTTAATACTTTGTGTTTTACGTAATAGCCTCGGTTTTCTAATTCTGCAATAATAACTTGGAATGTGTTTCCTTTGTCATGTCGTTCAAGATTTTTTACATTTTCTAAAAAGATGTATTCGGGTTGAATTGTGTCAACAAGACGCATTATTTCAAAAAACAATGTACCACGAGTATCACCAAATCCTTTGCGATAACCAGCAATACTAAATGCTTGACACGGAAATCCACCTGCAATCATGTTAACACGGGGTAAGTCTTTTGGGTTCAAACTTTTAATGTCGCATTCATATAACTTATGCTTAAAATTTGTTGAATATGTTTTACATGCATCGCGGTCTATTTCATTGGCCCACAAAATCTTAAAACCAGCACGCTTGAGCCCCAATGTAATACCACCAATACCAGCAAATAAATCAGCAACAGTAATATCGTTGTTTTGCATAAAACACCCCCTTTTGAAAAAATAAAAATACCGCCCAAGAAAGAGCGGTCAGGGAGTTCCTAATCACTAAATTACTGATTCCGTGGTCTTTCGGATAACCGTATTTTATAACCAACGGCTCCCCGACCATTACAGTCAGGGATGATAACGGCGCAAAAAACACCGATAACATCATTTTAACGATGCTTTCGCACCGAATTTAGTAGACTAGGAAAGTCCAAAACCCAATCTCTTGGATTCAAATATAACTATAAACAATCAATTGTAAAATGTAAACAGCAATTTGAAAACCTGTGTGAAATGTAATAAATCAGTAATTTTTCACAGGGTAGGGTGCATAGCATTCAATATCTATTTGTACGGGCGGACCAGCCGTTACAGTATTTATGCCAAGTGTTTAGACCCCGCAAGTATTCTAAACGGTTTCTTTTCAGTGTTTCCATAAATGTGTTAATTTTTTTGGTTGGAATATTATTCAGTGCGGCGATGGTTTCATCACCGATTACACCATCAACAGAAACTTTATTATCGGTTATTTGGTTGATAGTTGTTTGAACCATTTTCATTACATTATTAAAATTACTCATCACGCCCATATCAAATATTGCATAGGCTATACGTTCATTGACAATATCGCCAATATGGCGTTCGTCATAAAAATCTTCGCTGTATATTTGTTCTGCTTGAACGCCTGAAAGTTTTTTCAAGTTATTTGGAAAATGAAAATTCGGGTGGTCTGAATTATATTTATCAAGTGTTGGTTGAGTGATTCCAGCATTAGTGGGTTGGTCAATCAATTTAGGATTGTCAATATAATTGCCTTCTTCTGCCATACATCTATGAATTATTTTAGACTTGCGCATATCGTGTGTGGATAACATATTTTTCTCCATCGGTTAAAAAAATCGCAACGTGGGCGGGCATAAAAAAACAGCGATAAAATCGCCGTCTTAATTTGAATATTATTATATCACAAACAGGCAAAAAAATCAATCTTTCTGGTTGCCAGTGTATTCAGGCAAGAATTTTACAAAGTCGTCAATTTTCTTGTTTGTCGCGTTCAGCATTTTGTGAATACTGTACATAGACGGCCAACGTTCTTTACCGACAGATGTCAATCGTTTTGATTTATTAAAAGTGGTCGGGTCAAGGTGGCTTTTGCGTGCCAAGCCCGAGCAGGTAAGCCCCTCGTTCTTGGCAAAAAATTCAATCGCGTTCCAGATGTCGGCATGTGTCATAAGAAATCCTTTCTTTGCGTACAGGAAAGTATTTCATAACACGCTATCTTTTCCCACAAGATACTTTTCCTAAATAAAATGTTTTATATGTTGTTGAAAATTGGTATACTGGTACACAAAGGAGATTTGATATGGCAAAAATATTTTTAGTTTTATTAGTAATTGCCGCTGTTGTAGGCGCAGGTTGGTATTTTATGTCTGGACGCACAAATGGCGGTGGTGCCTGCATTGCGCCGATTTCAGAAAATGTTTCGGTTAAACCTATTAAATATAAAAACCGATATGGTCTGGAAATAGTTGGGCGTCTGTATACTCCGCGCGATTTGAACAAAGCCGAAAAATACCCTGCATTGATTGTGGGCGCGCCATACGGTGGTGTCAAAGAGCAAGCGCCTTGCGTTTATGCAAATGCGTTGGCAAGTCGCGGTTTTGTAGTGTTGACATTTGACCAATCGTTCATGGGCGAATCTGGCGGTACGCCACGCAATGTTTCATCGCCTGATATCTTTGTAGAAAATTTCAGCGCGGCGGTTGATTATCTGGGTACTGTGCCATTTGTGAATCGTGAAAAAATTGGTGTCATTGGCATATGCGGTTCTGGTGGTTTTGCACTGTCGGCGGCTCAGGTAGATCCGCGCATTCGTGCAGTGGCAACAGCGTCAATGTATGATATGTCTTTCGCGGCGCGTATGGGCATGACAGCCGAACAAATTGCCAAAGAAAAAGAAAGATTGGCGGCGCAACGTTGGGTGGATTTTGAAAACGGCAAACCAGAATATATACCGTCTTTTCCAGAAAAACCGCTGGACGCAGTGCCAGCTGATTTGACAGAACCAACGGCGGAATGGTTTCGCTTTTATGCGACCAAGCGCGGATTTCACCCGTCTGCGCGTGGCGGATTTACCACGACCAGCAATATGGCGATGATGAATTTTGATTTGTTGTCGCACATTGATGAGATTTCGCCGCGTCCAATCTTGTTTATTGTGGGCGACCGTGCGCATTCTAAATTTTTCAGTGAAGACGCATATAAACGGGCGCGCGCACCAAAAGAACTGTATGTAGTTCAAGACGCAGAACACATTGACCTGTATGATCGTACAGACCGCATACCGTTTGACAAGTTAGAGGAATTTTTCAAGACACAGATGTAAACAATGCCCCTTTCGGGGCATTTTTAATGGTGAGTGGTTAGTTAGTGGATAGTGGTTAGTAGTGTTGTCGCGCTTTGCGCGACAACATTTATTTACTGGATTCCACGGTCAAGCCGTGGAATGACACAGTTCTTTATTTCTTAAATTACGAACATTGTCCCTAGAATTAAAATAAAAAGAAAAGAGTTGTCATTCTCGGGCTTGACCCGAGAATCCAGTGAATAAAATGCTGTGAGCGCCAGCGAACACTTATTTATACTAATCACTAACACTAATCACTATTCCACTCTTTACATCAACCAAAAAATTTCATATAATGAAAACGTTGGTGGCGGTTGCCACTGATAGGGTCTAGAAGCCCTTTGTCAGCGTCGGAGTAAAAATTATATTGGCGCGCACAGTTGCGCCCGTTTTTATTATTACGACGAAAACTTCTCCTGGTGATGTGTCAGGAGGGTTGCGAATATATTGAATAAGCACACAATTCTGACAATTGTTTCTAGCCTCCTGACCACCTGAAATTTTTTCTGGTGGTGTTTTTTAACATACAACAGGAGTAAAAAATGAAAATAAAAATTTTAATAATATCGTCTATGACGCTTGCCACTAGTATTGCAAATGCAAATCTGCAAGTAACCACCAGTTCCAGTCTCGGGGCAAAGTGCTATTCCGAAAACCCATCGATGCAATTGATAAGATGCTATTGCGGATCAACAAATTGTAATACCAATCTGACTATGAATTTAAAAACATGCGCCGGAACATATGCCCAGAATTCAAGCGATCCGTGTTATGTTAACACCGCAAACGGGTGGGGTTATTTCTGTGATAACTCAAGTATAGATGCATGCTTTTTTTGTGCAATGACTGACACCACGTCCAGCTGGACAATAACTACGCCTTATACAAAACATATAGTTAAAAGAACAGTCTTTACTCATGATACTTCAAATCGTTATGAATGTCCCGCAAGTACCTCTAAAACAAAATATGGCTGCGAAAAAGGTTATTATACATACGACAGCACAGGATCAACCAGTATGACCTGTAATAAATGTCCAAACACTGGTACCAGCGAGAATGGTAATCTTGCAATAACTGGTTGTTATATACCAGCAGAAGGAACTTTTTCTGATGATACTGGTTCCGGCACTGTCACAGATAAATGTTATTATCAGAATTAGTGGGTAGTGTTAGTGATTAGTAGTGGTGTCGCACATTGCGCGACAACATTTATTATGACTGGATTCCACGGTCAAGCCGTGGAATGACACAGAAGTGTTCGCTACACTCACAGCTCTATTTACCTGGGTCCTGGGGTCAAGCCCCAGGATGACAAGGGGAGTGTATAAGTTTTCAATGTACGAACATCATTTCTTGTTCGTGCAATTTTTTATTTAATTCAAAAATTCAGACACGAACATAGTTCCTAGAATTGAAAAATTAAGAAAGAGAGGTGTCATCCTGGGGCTGACCCCAGGACCCAGGTCTATTGACTCGTCGTGCGAAGCGCGACACAAACAAAAAAGGTGTTTGCATTTGCAAACACCTTTTACTAACACTAACTACTAATCACTAACCACTATTTAATCAACTTGCCGATGGCAACGGCGGTGTCGCCCATGCGGTTTGAAAAGCCCCATTCGTTGTCGTACCATGCGGTAACATGTACCAGATGGTCGCCCAAAACTTTGGTTTGTGATGCGTCAAAGATTGAACTGTGCGCGTCATGTGTGAAATCAACAGAAACCAATGGTTTGTCATTATAACCAAAAGTTTTGGATTCCGCGGCACGCATTGCGGCGTTCACTTCGTCTACGGTTGCAGATTTTGCCAAATTCACAACTAATTCAACCACAGAAACATCTGGGGTCGGAACGCGAATTGCCATGCCGTCTAATTTGCCAGCCAAATTCGGCAGAACTAAACCAATTGCCTTGGCGGCGCCAGTGCTGGTTGGAATCATAGACAGACCTGCGGCGCGTGCGCGGCGAAAATCTTTGTGGTTTTTATCCAGCAATTGTTGGTCGCCTGTATATGCGTGAACAGTTGTCATCCAACCTGAAATCACGCCGAATTTTTCGTCCAGAACTTTTGCCACAGGTGCCAAACAGTTTGTTGTGCATGACGCATTTGATACAATTAAATCTGTTGGTTTTAATGTATCTTGGTTTACACCATAAACGATTGTTGCGTCTGCGCCTGCAGATGGTGCAGAAACCAGAACGCGTTTTGCGCCTTGGTCCAGATGTACGCGTGCTTTGTCAGCGGCGGTAAACAAGCCTGTGCATTCCATAACAACATCAATGTTCAATTCGCGCCATGGTAATTTAGATGGGTCACGTTCTGCGATACATTTGATTTTCTGATTGCCAGCAATGATATATTCGCCGTCCAGTTTAACATCAATTGGCAATTTACCATGCACTGAATCATATTGTAATAAATACGCGTTTTGGTCGGCAGGTGCTAAATCATTTACTGCCACAAATTCAATATCATCACGTCCTGATTCCAATGCCGCACGCAATACCAAGCGTCCAATGCGACCGAAACCGTTAATTGCTACTCTTATTTTTGACATATTACTTCCTTTGGTTATTGTTATCCATATTGGACAATTTGTATTCTAGCACGAAAAAAATCAAGATTACAATTGAAATTTGGTCATACGATTGTATAATCAAAATAATATGAAAATACAACGCGGAATTATTATCACAGGCCCAACGGCATCTGGTAAATCAGATTTTGCCCACCGTTTGGCGCGCAAAATTGGCGGTGCGATTATAAATTGCGACAGTGTTCAGTTATATCGTGGCATTGAAACCATTTCTGCCAGCCCTTTTGCAGGACGCGCCATATCTGATGACATTGATGGTGTGCCGTATCGGCTGTTTTCTATACTGGATTTATCGCGCCAGTTAAATGTTGCAGACTATCAAGAATTGGCGCGCCGTGAATACGACAATGCAATTGGGGCAGGGCGCGTACCAATCTTGGTGGGTGGCACAGGCTATTATATTGACGCGTTAATAAATGGTATTTCACCGATGCCTGCTGTTTCAGATACTGCGCGTCATCGTGCGCGTGAATTAGTTGCGTCAGACATAGATGCGGCGCGTAAAATATTGCCGTCTGATTTTCGTGCATCAGACCCACAACGCGTGGCGCGTGCGCTGGAAGTCTTTTTTGAAACAGGCAAACACTTGTCCGCGTGGCAACGCGCACCACGCACAGGTCAGATTACGCCAACACCATTGCGCATTTTGATAAATCCGCCGTCTGATGTTGTGCGTGCGCGTATCGCAACGCGAATAAATCAAATGATGGACGGCAACGCAATAAACGAGGCGCGCGAAATATTAAATCATAATCTAAATGAAAATCGCGCAATTGGTGCCGTGCAAATATGCCGTATGTTGCGTGGTGAAATATCGCGCCAAGAATGTATTACTGATTGGGTAAATAAAACAAATCAATATGCCAAACGTCAACGCACTTGGTTTCGTTCGCGGTTTTCGCATGACATATTGATTTCAAATTTTGCCGATTTTGATAAAGTTATTTCTGATTTATGTGCCGATTTCTAGCCAATGTAATCATTGTGTTTTGTTGGCGTTGAATTGCGCGTATGGCGCATTTATTGCGCAAATGATTTATAAAATGTGAATTAGTGTATAATTCATCAAACAAGGCTTGCTTGGCGACTTTGCGGTCTGGACAATTTGGCGCGCGCATAGTATAACGCGACAAATAATCAGCCATCAGATTAATCAAAGCCTGCAGAAATTGAGGATTTGTATTGTTTGAATTGGTTGATGATAATGTGCGCAAATATGTTTTAGTAAATAATATCAGTTTTTCTGCCATTTCATCACTGTATGGTGCTTTATAGCGCCAAGTGTTGCGAACAGATTCTTGTGTTATATAAGAAAAACTGCAATTTTCTATCCAACAATTTGTCACATTTTGGACATAATTTGAAAATTCAATTTGTGCGGCAGATTTGCCTTCTTTTTTATATGCCATTGGTATCGTCCTTGGTTATATTACAGGACGATAATAAACAATTATTTTTATTTGTCAACTAAATATTAAGACTTTTTACGATTTTTTTTATCAAGTTGAAAATATGTCCACATTGCAGATGGTGCAATATCGGTCAGTCGCATTTTGCGTCTAACGCGGAATATGCCGATGAATTCTTGGCGCAGTGAACCAAAGCCCGCCCATTCCCAATCTATGATGCCAACTATTTTCATGGTGTCAGGGTCAATCAGCATATTGCTGCATAAATCACCATGAACCAAACCGCAATCGTTGCCCGTGATTTTTGGTTTAAAATCTTTTAATTGTGGATATTTTGCGTTGAACACAGTGTAAATAATTTCGCCCAATTGTGCGCCTATTTGATCGTGATATTCGCGTAATTTATGTAATGGCAAATCAATTAATATGCGCCCATGGATAAATTTTGTTATATAGAACACATATCCGCCATATTCTTGGATTTCAATATGTGGTACCGCAACAGAAATCAACGGCGCAACAGCGTCTGTTATGCGTTTTTCACGCATAAAACGCGCCAAAGATTTTTCGCGATCATATCGTTTGCGAACCTTGAAAACATATTCGTTGTTTAATACAAATGCCAAACTGCCGCCACCTTTACACAAACGCATATGGCGCCAATCTAATTCAGGACGCGCAGTCTTTAACGCGCGTTTTTTTGCACCATAACCAAACAACGTTACATCGCGCACATGATTGCGCAATTTGCGAAACGGTATCAGTCGCGCCATAAAATCCATGAAATCAAAAAATAATTTCCACATAACAGATATAAATAGTATTGAAAAAAAAGAAAAAAACAAGTACTTTATGATTATGTTCAATTGTGGCGATATTGTAAAAATCTTGATTCCAAATGTTGCAAATTCAGGCTATGACTATCGCCTGAATGCGCGTGCGGAAATAGGCTCGTTCGTTGCGTGCCGTGTGATGAATCGCAAATATATCGGTGTTGTTTTAGGTGTGGGCGACAGTGGTCTGGCGCAATCAAGAATCAAAGATGTTGATATGGTTTTTGATTATAAATTGCCAGAATCTGATTTGCGCTGGATTAAACAAATGTCAAATTGGACATTGATGACAATGGGTGGCGTGTTGCGATTGATTATCAATGTACCAGACGCATTTTTGCCACCACGTGTTGAACAGATGTATCAGTTTGTAAATTCTGCCGCGCGGCGTATAACAAATGCGCGCCAAATGGTTATGGACGCATTTGCAATGAACGATAATACGCCGATGTCTGTCAATGACATTATAAATATTTCGCATGTGTCAGGTGCGGTGGTGCGCACAATGATAAAAAATGGGACATTGATACCCACAGATGCGCGTGAAATTTCGCCTGATGAATTTCGGCATATTTATTCTGATGTTGGCAATATTAAATTAAATCCTGAACAAGCATCTGCGGCGGCACAAATTGGTGCGGCAATTGATAATGGCGGTTTTTCAGTACATTTAATTGACGGCAT
>CANQCM010000020.1 GCA_947589625.1 uncultured Alphaproteobacteria bacterium | reverse complement strand
CCAACGCGTATTTCTTTCCAAGCGCGCAGTAATATTGATTCTATGACAACACTGGGCGAAAAAGGCGCAGAAAACCTGTTGGCGTGTGGCGATATGCTGTTCAGCGAGGCTGGGCGTGTCCCTGTGCGTATTCATGGCGCGTTCATAGAAAACACAGAAATAAATCGCGTTGCAGATTTCTTGCGCGCGCAAGGCGAACCAGATTATGTGTCTGGAATCACAGACGATGCAGACGCTGCGTCTGGCGCTGGTGGTGCGGCGATTCCTGGTATGCCTGTCAGCAAGGGTGATAAAGATGCAGACCTGTACACCCAAGCCAAAGAATATGTTATTCGTGATAAAAAGCCGACAATTTCATACATTCAACGCCGTGTCGGGGTGGGATATAACAAGGCGGCAGGTTTTATGGAACGTATGGAACAAGAGGGCATTGTCAGCGCGCCCGACGCCAGCGGCAAGAGACATATCTTGTAGTGGCGAGTGTTAGTGGTTAGGGGTGGTGTTCTCGCGTTGCGCGACAGCATTTTATTATGACTGGATTCCACGGTCAAGCCGTGGAATGACACAGTTCTTTATTTCTTAAAATACGAACATTGATTCTAAATTTGAAAAATTAAGAAAGAGAGGTTGTCATTCTCGGGCTTGACCCGAGAATCCAGTTTATTTAATGCTGTGAGCGTCAGCGAACACCACTACTAACCACTAACCACTAATCACTAAGAACTATTTTCTCTTTTTTATGGGGGTGAAATGTGATATAATATGTACCAAAAGGAGATTTATATTATGAAAAAGCAGATGTCTTTATTTGTTTGGGCGATTGCAATGTTCGGTATGTCGCCTGTTTGGGGTGCAACCAATTTTGGGCCGCGTGCTGGTTCCAGTGCCGATTTGTCTGGTATGCCTGCAACACGCGATAATACCACAGTGAATTACACTAAATATCAAACGCGTTCAACAACACAAACATATCAATCGTCTGATGGCGCAAATATGTATTACACCCAGCCTGTTAAACGCAGTGATTTATACAAACAATACGATTCGCAAAATTCTGCGACCAATGTTCGTACATCGCGTTCAGAAACTGTACGGCGTGAAATTAAACGCAAATATTATTTGGCGCACCCGTTCTTTCAACCGTTAAAGGGCGATTTTGGTTCGGTTACTGATTTTTCATATAATATGAATAAGTATGATATAACATTGACCCCGATTGAAAGCACAGAAATCACTGACACCAAGGCAAAATGGGATATGTCTGGATTTTCTATCAAAGAAGATTTCAGTTATGGTATCACAGACCGTATCGCGGTGTTGGGTATGTTGCAATATGATATAAATGAATATAAACTGGATTGGTCAACCGCGCCAGACGATAAAAACGACGATAATGATTTGAATCTGTTTGGTTTGGGCGCACAATGGCGTTTTATTGATAATTCAGAATGGATTGCAACTGCGTCTGCGTATTATCAATATCAAAAAGATATTTCTAATAATTTCTTGCTGGACATCAAGGCAGGGTACAAAATTGCGACATCAACAATATATGGTTTGGTGCGTGGTTGGTACATTGATTTTGATGGTGATTCTTATGGTAATGGAATCACAGGTATACAAGATGATGGAACACCGGCGTCTTTGTTCTTGGCATATAAAACAGATTCCAGCAGTGCGTTCTATATAGAAGGCGGCTTGGGTGTGTTTAGTGTCTTGGCAGAAGATTGGACATTAAATCTGGAAGCAATCTTTGGTGATTATGATTGGCATAACCAATTTAATATCAAGGGCGCAATCGGGTGGCAGCCAAATAATTGGGTTGCGTTGAACCTGTATGCAAAAACATCTTTGTATGACAGCGCCGATGATAAAACATTAAAGTTTTATTGGTCAGATGCTGAAACCGGTGGTTGGAAAGAATCTGGCACAGCCAAGTTAAACAACTATAACGAAACAACTATTGGTTTTCAGGCAATATTCACATTCTAGTAATATCGTGCGTACCCAATACATCTAAATTTGGGTACGCATAAAATATGGATTATGCAATGAAAAAAATTTTAGGTGCGATTTTTTGCGGTATGTGTTTGGCGACATCTGGCGCGTATGCAGATGATATTTTGCCATACGATACTTCGGATCCATTGTATATTCTGAATGAAAAACATATTTTATCGCAAACGACTTTGGCATATTGGGACAGTATTTTGCGTGGTGGCGAAACATTGTCTTATGGAATTACAGACCGTTTGTCAATCAGTGGAAATATTCATTATCAGGTTGATTTTGATGGCAAAGAAGACGGCTTTTCCAGTTTTGATGTCGGTGGAACATATAGGCTCAGCACCCCATCAGACAATGATGCGCGCATAATCAGTGATGTTTTATTGGGGTTGAAATTTGGCGGTTCCTCACATGTGCGCACTCCAGAATATGCAGATTCTGTGTATTATGCTGGGTTGCGGTTCGGTCGTCAATGGACAGGTATGACACTGGCAATGACTGTAAAATCCAGTTGGATTTTTGACGACACGCGCGGCATGGCATTTATTGATTTTATGCCCGAGGCTTATTTCAGATTGGACGAATATTGGCGCATTGGACCAAACTTTATTTGGCGCAAGGCAACAAATCCGCACTATGACCAAGAATGGTTGGGTGGAAAAATTGTTCGCCAATTTGGGCGCACTCAATATATCGGTCATGTGGACTATGAATTTGAAAGTGATGATTTGCAGGTTGGGTTCAAATTAAATATCTTGTTTTGATATTTTAATTTTTCTTGTTAATTTTTTCACGCAGATTGTCCCAATATTCTACGCGCTTTTTTATTTCGCGTTCAAATCCGCGTTCAATAGGGTGATAATATTTTTGCCGACCCATTGATTCGGGAAAACAGTTTTGACCTGAAAAACCTGATTCGGTATTCGGCTCGTAAATATAACCAGCGCCATAACCCATTTCGCGCATCATACGGGTTGGGGCATTTAATATATTTTTAGGTGGCATTAAACTGCCTGTTTCGCGTGCTGATTCGTATGCTGCAGATTGCGCGCGATAATTTGCAGTACTTTTTGGCGCAGTTCCCAGATAAATAACTAATTCCGTCAGTGCCAGATCGCCTTCGGGACTGCCCATGCGTTCGTAAACTTGCCATGCCGCCAGTGCAATTTGCATGGCGTTTGGGTCTGCCAAACCGATGTCTTCCATTGCAAAACGGGTAAGACGCCGAAACAGGTACATTGGGTCTTGACCCGATGTCATCATACGCGCAGTCCAATATAATGCCGCGTCTGTATCTGATGCACGCAAAGATTTATGCACTGCAGAAATCAGGTTATAATGTTCATCACCTGATTTGTCGGACAGCGGCGCGCGCTTTTGTACTGCGGCGTCCAGCCCATCTGGCGTTAATTGCTTTTTGAAATTTGCAGAAACCAGAAATTCAATTGTGTTTAATAAAAACCGCGCATCGCCATCTGAAATTTGTGCCAAATGAATTCGCGCGTCATTATTTAGTGGCAATTTTTTGCCTAAAAATTTTTCAGCGCGTGAAATCAAAATCATTAAATCGTCAGTGTTCAATGGTTCCAACACACCAATGTGACACCGCGACAATAACGCGTTGTTCAAATTAAAACTGGGGTTTTCGGTTGTTGCGCCCATAAAGACAACAGTGCCGTCTTCTAAATATGGCAACAGGGTGTCTTGTTGTGTTTTATTAAAACGGTGAATTTCATCAATGAACAGCAAAGTGTTGCGCCCGATTTGTTGGCGCATTTTCGCCGCGTCCATTGCTTTCTTAACATCAGCTGTCCCAGAAAACACCGCCGACATAGACACAAAATCCATATCTACAGAATTTGCCAATGCGCGCGCGATAGTTGTTTTGCCACACCCTGGCGGCCCCCATAAAATCAGGTTAGATAATTTTTTGTTATCAACCATTTTGCGCACCAGACCATTTTCGCCCAGTAATTGACGTTGACCTACAACTTCATCAATTGTTTGTGGGCGCATTTGGTCGGCAAGTGGTCTGGTGTCTTTTACCATTTTTTTACTTATGTTTTATTTATTGTTTATTTGTGATATAATAATTGTATTACATAAAAGGGGAATTGGCAATTGGTAAAAAATATAAATGATGGCGATTATACTCTGGCGGTGGCGAATCTGGCGGCGGCGGCAATTGCGGCAAATCCTGCATTAACATTAGACGAAGCGGTGCGGGCGGCGCGTCAATCCTTGCGTGGTGCATCTGTGACAGCGGCGCAGATTGCGGCGTCTGTACAAAATGACAAAATTCAATGTTTTGAAGATGGCACATGGCATGTCATGTTGCGGCGATATATAAAACGGAAATTTAATATGACGCCTGACGAATATCGCGCTAAATGGGGGTTGCCGGACAATTATCCTTTTGTTGCACCAAATTATGCTGCGCGGCGGTCAAAAATTGCACGAAAAACAGGCTTTGGAAAAAAGAAATAGGGGTAAGGCATGAGTGAAAAATTTCAAAAAATTGTAAACGCACCACATAAATTCGCAGGTCGTGTTCGTAAAAATATTTCACAATTACAGCCTGAAAAAGATAGTGGCAAAGTCGCGCAAGCAGGCGGAATTATTGTATCTGGAATGGTTCAGTTTTTATTATGGTTGGGAACCAGAATCGCGTTAGATAACAAATTGACGCGGGCAGGGGAAGAATATCTGGCCAAGATAAAACCGACTGAAAATCCAAAACATAAAAATGTTCGCGCTGTGCAAAGCACAATAAAAAAGCACCCTAATTTATCGGCGCATTTAGCATATTATGCTTTATTGGGTACATTGGCGTTTGGCGGAAACGGTGTTTACAATATGAAGCAATCTGATAAAGAATCTGGCACAGAAAGTATTTTTAGAAAACCTAAATCATATGCGGAAATCATAAAAACGCTGAAAATCAAGCCCACAAGCACATACAGCGAGTTTAAAGAAATGTGCAAACCGATGACACCGCTGTTAATTGGATTTATGTCTTGTCCCGAAGGTTTTCGCCCAAATGTTTATCTGGACGGTCGGGGCAAGCCTACCATAGGTTACGGCAGTACAATGATACCCAATGGAAAAACAGGAATATCTGTTACGCGAAAAACAAAATCGGTAAATCGCGAACAGGCATACGAATATGCGCGGTGGCATATTGAAGATTATGAAACGGATTTAATTTTATATTGCTATTGCGTGGCACTGAATAAAACTATGACCGCCAGTGAATATCTGGGGTTGGCATCATTTTTATATAATGGTGGCGCTAAAATGTTTGAACCAGATGACAACGCCAAAAACAACAGAATTCGTAATGATAGATGGACATTAATGCTGAATCAAATTCGCGACAATGGCGATATTTCACAACAAGAAGTTTTGGATTATTTTGAAAAGTATCCTGTTGTGTCAGAAGGCAGTGTAATGGGGGCATGGCGTGATGGGCAATCTCTGGATATTGTTGGAAATAATATGACAAATTATCTGAAGGCGGGCAATGGCAGAAATCGCGGTCTGCATTGGCGTCGCTGGATAGAAGCATGTATTTTGACAGGGCGAATCAGTCCGCTGGATTTAATAAATTGTCCGGTTGGTGGTATTTATGAATTTCAACAATATATGGAAAAAGTACACGGCGAATCCTTGATTGATCGCGATGCGCGCACTGTAAATTATGATTTGGCAGATGATTTCTTGGAATGGCTTCAGCACCCACAATATTGGGACAAGCGCCATAAACGGCTGTATACGCCATCAAAGAATTTGCCGACAATTAAATCAATTTTGCCAGATGAAGTCGCAGAAAAATTGACGACAAAATCAAAGGCAACAATTTTTGCTATTGGGGATATTTTGGTCAATCAAAATATTGATGTTCCATTAAATTATGCAATGAATGACATTAATAACAATATGGGTAAGTAAAATGAAAATATATGTAAATTACGAAAACAGTGCGTGGCGTAAGTATAAAATTGATTGGGAAAAAATCGCATCTGCGGCGGCACGTGCAGCAGGCGCAAAACGCAATGCGGAAATATCTATTACATTAACAGACGACAAAAGCATAAAAAAAATAAATAAAAAATATCGTAATATTAACAAGCCAACAAATGTGCTGTCTTTTGAATTGGGCGATGATGTTTTGTTGGGCGATATTTTTATATCGCTGGATACTGTTGTACGCGAAGCGAAAACAGAAAACATTTCTGTTCATGACCATGCGGCGCATATGGTTGTGCATGGTGTTTTGCATTTGATGGGGTATGACCATATTAAAAATTCTGATGCGGAACTTATGGAAAAAATGGAAACTATTGTATTAAATCGGTTTGATATAAAAAATCCCTATGCCACGGTACGCCCAATCCAGCGCAAAGTTAATGTTCGCAAAAAAGTAAACAAATTATCAAAAAAAATCACATTAAATAATATTTGGTTGCGTGGTGTTTTATTGGTGTTTTGTGGTGCGATTTCTGCACTGGGGTTTGCGCCATTTAACCTGTGGCTGGTAAGTCTGATTGGAATAGGGGGCGCATATTGGATTGCGACGCGCGATTATGTTTATAATGGTTTTTGGCGCACAATGCTGCGCATGTATCCATTTGCCGCCGCGTATGCAATTGCAATGTTTGGGTGGACGGTAAATTCAATTTATGTCGTGCCTGAACTAACCCAACAATTTGCAATCTGGACAATCCCAGCAATTGTTGGCATAGGATTGGTGGGTGGATTTATATTTGCCACGCCTTTTGCCACAGCCGTTAAATCGCGCGCGATTCCAATTTGTCGCCCAATTATTTTTGCAGCCCTTTGGACAGTGGTCTTATGGTTGCGCGAATGGTTATTTACGGGTTTTCCGTGGAATCCAATTGCGAATATAACATTATCAATACCAATGGTTTCAAACACTATGTCTTTGTATGGTGCGTTGGGTTTAAGTTTTATAATAATAGGAATTATTGCGAGTGCAGTTGAATTTATTCGTGCAAAATTTGAACGTAAATTTGTCGCATTGATTTTGATGTTCTTGATACCAATGGCGGTTGGGATTGTTTGGTCTGGAATAAATATATGGTTCGCAAAAAATACACAAGACATGTCGCCATATATTCGCATTGTGCAACCTGCAAAATCGCAATCTGATAAAATGGTACAATCGCGCGAAGACGCAATTATGGCGGCAGAATTAAATATTCGCCAACTGTTGAAATTGGGCGCAGATATGCCAGGCGGGCCCGATGTAATTGTGTACCCTGAAACAACATATCCATTTGTTTTAACTGGCGATGATATGCCTTTTTCAGGTATGGCAGGCGTGCCAATTGTAATCGGTGCAACCACTACAGAAAATGGCAATTTATATAATTCTATGGTCATAACAAATGCGCGCGGTGTTGTACAACATGTATATAGCAAATCGCACTTGGTGCCGTTTGGCGAATATAGTCCGTTGGGATTTATGCCGGCACCAGTAAATTTGGCGCGTGGTAATGGCGCAGAAACTATTACTATGAATCTGGAAAATGGCGCGTTTGTATTTGCGCCTGCTATTTGTTATGAGATTATTTTTTCAGATTCGCTGGTGCCACACGCCACATCACCACAGGCGATAATTAATATTACAAATGATACTTGGTTTGGAAAAACATCTGGCACATACCAGCATTTAAGCATGGTTCGCCGATATGCGATTGAATCAGGTTTGCCGGTTGTGCGTGCAAATTATTCTGGAATCAGCGCGTTTATTTTGTCTGACGGCACAATAACTGCGTCTTTGCCAATCGGAACCGAGGGAATTTTAGACGGATATGTTTGGGGCGCGCATAAAACACCGTATCGGTTTATTGGGCGTGATGGTTGGGTTATAATAATTCTGATTTATGCCGCCATTTGCGCAATATGGTTAAACCTGTATCGCAAGAATTAAAAATTATACTGAAAATATAAAATTTTTGTGTTATATTTCAATTGATACCAATAAGCTTGGTATCCGGGGCGTCACAACCCATGAACAGCGTTTCAAACGAAACGAAAATAAACTCCTGTACTCGTTAAGGGCAGGAGAGGTGCGTTATATATTGAAAGCGCGCCGCTATTCTGTTCAATAGTTGTGAATCTCCTGCCACCTGAATTATTAGGTGGTTTTTTGTTAACACAAAAGGAGTAATAACTATGAATAAAATCTTTTTAATATTGTCAGTTATGGCAATACCAACATGCGCAATGGCGGTAAGCATATCTCATCCGCCTGTTTGCGCGTATTTATCTGATTTGAAATGTTTACGGTGTAACAGTTCAGATATCGGTAATTGCACCAAAACCTATGCAGGTTGTACCAGTGGTTTAACAGATGTATCTGTTGGTTATTCAGGTAATGGTGTAACATGCACAGCATCTGGATTTTGTTATACATATTGTTCGCCTACAAACATACCGTACCCAGAAATAGAACACGGGGTGCAAACAACAATATGCAGTGGGTGCCTGTGTAATCAGAATTGCACCACAACCATAACATGCGAATCTGGATATGAATATTCAGGTGGTAAATGTAACCCAAAGTGTCGTAGTGGTTTAGAATCTGTAAATGGTCAATGTGAGAGGGTATGCAACATTTGGCAATATCGTGATGAAAATGGCGAATGTCAAGATTGCCCGCTGAGTGATAATGCAGATTATGGCGAAGGATATAGTGAATGGAGTGGTTGGTCAGATTATGGATATGACTATTATAATTCTGAATATGGCAATCGCAGTGCGAAAAAGACAGAATGTTATATTGCGTCGTTGCTTCTTACATTTCCTGATATCTACCATGCAGGGAATTATAAGTCTAGTTTTGGTCATAACCAGCAAGGTCTGCCGGTAACATTTCAAGACGAAACAGGAAATTATTTTATAGAGCCAGATTCAAAATGCTATTGGTCTGAAGATTAAGATTTTGATATATTTTTCAATATCCACACGCGGACAGCTGATGACAAATTTTCGCCAGGTTTGCGTGTGGCATCTATGTCGCCGATGATTTGTGCAATTGGGCGATGGGTGTGCGATGCAATTTCTTGCAATGCGTGAATAAATTCTGGTTCTAATGTCAGACTGGTTTTATGTCCTGATAAAGATACTGATATTTTTCGCATATTAAATTTTTCCTGCAATCAAACAATCGGTCAATGCGCGATATGGGTCGTCATATTCACGCAATGTGCGCAATGTTAAATTGTCTAGCATCTTTGTTTTTCCAAATGCGTCAAATGCAAAAATAAATAAATCGTTTCGCCCAAAAATTGTCTTGTTGCGAATTTGTTGCATACCAGAAAAATCTTGATTTATATCGGTAATGCTGGGGATTGGGTACGCATGTGGTCGCGCAATTTCTGTTGGGCCAAATATATAACCGTTGCCCAGATTTATTGCCGTTGTTTTCTGGTATAAATCAATCATAAACATTGGCAACATTGCACAGTGCATGTTCTGCAAACTGGTATTAGTCAGCATTATTGTACCGCGATTTGCAGGCGCGAACATTGTTGCGCCACGCGATTTAATTGCTGATAAAAATTCATCACAGTTCATTGCCATATTTATTCCATTCCCCGACTTGCTGCCATTTGTGCCGCCATTTGCGACAATCTGTCTGATGTAGCATTACCGCCATCGCCACCGCCACCAATGTGCGCAGGCACATATATTTTTTTTGCAGGATTCGGCAACCATATTGTTTCGTTCCCAGATTGTTCAATTAAAAACCTGTCCATATTGATTGAGTGTGGAAAAGTCCAACACATAAATAAATTATCAACATCTAATTTTCCGCCCAGAACCAATGGCACACGAAAACGAAAAGAAATATTATCTGGGACACGACGACCAGTTAATATTCCCATAAAATCGTCTTGGTTAAAATTCATAAAAACTAATTCTTGGGCAGAATCGGTTAGTGTTGCCATAAATTTATGACACAGTTCTTTATAGTTTGTAAACCAATCGGGCGAAACAGGTGTGCGTGTTATGTCGTGCTGAACCAATGGCATATCGTCCATGCCTAGTGCGGCGATTCGTTTTTCTGCAACATCTTGACTCCATTTCATGATTTTTGTCCTATGAAGTTAATGACGGTATCAATGTATTCAGAATATGCGTTGAAATCGTCTTGGTCGGCGGCAGATATTTCACCGTTTGGGTTTTGGGCAATATATTCGCCCAATGCGTCAACAGACGGGAACATTAATATATCTTGAAATTCTGATGTCGCGGCATCGGGCGCGTTTATAACAAAACCGTTTACATTTATATATATGTCGTCCAATGTATCAGAAAAAACTTGCTGCAAGCGGTCAATCAGTCGCCGCATATCTGTGGTGGGTATACCAATCGCGCCAACATACATATTTTCATTTAGCCCAATTGCAATCAGTGCCGTTTGAACGCCAGAAATTTTTGCGTTCTTTTTTACCAGATAGCCTGCATTGGTAAATATCTCGCCAATTCTGGGGTCTTGTGTTGGCTGTGGTGTGGGTGGTACAGGTATCGCAACAGGTTGAGGCGTCTGTTTTGGCATTTGTATTGCACCCGACATATTTAACCGTGGTGGACGCGCAGTTGCAATGGGCGCCTGTTGTGTGGTGGGTTTTGGCGTGGGCGCATTTTGGGCAGGTATATCGGTTTTTATTTGTTCTAAATTCGTTTTTTTAGTTCCTTGCTTATCAAATTTAATTTTGCGCAAACGCGGACGCACCAGCACATACAGCCCGATTAATATTATTATAATACACAAAATTATTGATGTATAAAAACCGCCACGCACGGGAATTTGTGCCGCCTGTAAATATGCCAGATATTGCCAATGTGCGGTTGAAAACAAATTAAATCCATATCGCACATTGAACCAGAACAATGTTGCCAAACCCATTGCCAGCACCCATAATGCGCAAGGTAAAATAGAATCAAATTTCTTATTCATTTGGTTTTAATTATATCATATTTATGATAAACTAAAAAGCGTAATGATTAAAACGCAAGATATTATTGATGAATTTTCACCGAATGCGGCGCTGTGGTGTAATGACGATATGGAAGATACCGAACTGGCCGCAATGGCACAAGTCGCAGTGGAAAATAAAATCCCACAGATGTCGTGCAGTGCGCATCAGGTGGCGCGTCTGTGGCCGTGGTTGGAAAAATCGCGCGTCAAAATTATGGCGCGATTTATGGCAGAAAATATGCATGGCGCGTCTGCGCCAGATGTTGCGTCAAGTTTGGCACGCGATATAATTTCGGCGTTTCGTAATGGGGCGTCTGGCGCACAAGTGTTTATTAAATTTTCAGACCTGACGAATTTTGTAAATCAAATAGGTGCTGTACGTGATGATTTGTTCTTTAATAAAAAATTGAGCATTGGGTTGGACATTTTAGAAATAGATTCATCAGATGTGATCGCGATGTTTGAAAATCTCAAAAAAATTCGTGCTGATGCGGTAATATTTACATTGAGTAAAGATCTGGGCGACAAGTCTGATTTCGTTGGGCGCGTATATGGCATGCTGGATTTATGGGATTCAAATTTTTCATGCGCATTGCATTTTGCACCAATGGAAAATCTGGTGCGGTTTGATCAAGTTCGCCGTCTGGTTGATACTATGCAACCAAAATTACTGGACAAATTGCGATTATTTATTTTGTAATAATCAGATATTTTGGTGTTGCAGTATGCGCCATATTTTTTATTTGATAACGGGTGGAAATAGTGGCGATTTCTGGGGTTGTGATATGCAGTTTTGCACTGCGCGCGGCAGATTCAATCCAATCAAAATATTCCCAATGGTC
>CANQCM010000019.1 GCA_947589625.1 uncultured Alphaproteobacteria bacterium | reverse complement strand
ATTCAAAACTGTTTGTGTAATTGCCGCAATTTCAGCCTCGGATATTTCATGGGTTACATCAACAGCCTTTTTAATAGCATCATAGATTTTTTTCGCATCAAATGGAACAGTTTCACCAGAACGTTTTTGTACCGCAACCATGTGTGTGGTAAGTACTGGATTTATCTGAATTTTCGTTTCCTTGACCTCAGATGCCATTTTATTTTGCCCCTTTTTATTCAAATTTACAACATATAGTGGTTGTTTTGTTATTTTGATAACAATATATAGTATTTATGATTTTATGACAATGATGAAAAAAATAATTTTTTTCATTTTTTCACTTTACTTTTGAAAAGTACGCTTTTACGCGGTGTTGCGCATCATGCGAATCGGACGAATCAAATACCAAGATAAGTTTTGTGTCAACAAAATGAAAAAATCATTAATAAAACTGATTCGATTTTGACCATTTTTACAAAATATAGTGGTTAATTTGCCGATTCGTATCTATATATTGACATTTTAAGAATCGTTTCCGATGAATTTTTGATGTAAAATCTGAATGTTTTTAATCAGAATATTTCCATAAATATTGCTCTTTTTTGTATTGACAAAACGGCGGTGCAGTGTATAATTAAAAGAAAGGACATAAAATGCTGGACAACCAACAAGTCAAAGGCATTTTAAAATACAGCGCCAACCGAAAATATTTCGGTGATTTAACGGCGGCTGCTTTGTCTGATGCATATCGTGCATTAAAAAAATCTACTGATTGGGAAAAACCTATAACTGAATCACCTGTATTAATTGGCAGAATCAATGGCAAAATCATATGCGAAGGATTATGGAAATTAATGTCCATCAACCCTGTCAGATATGGCACTGTGTCACCATTTATATTTAATAACCGCAACAATATCTATAAATTCTGTGATTCTAAATTTCATGACGCACCACATATTGAAACCATCAGATATTCTTTAATTAAATATCTGACATTAAATGCCAGCCCAAACGGTCAATGGTATGACGAAATATATAATATAAACGGCTATGCCAGAATAAAACTTGAAAACGGTTATACAGATAAAACATACAAAGCGTTATCAACATTATGTCATTGTGCGCGCACAGTATCAGAACAAAATGTTTCAGACTGGTCTGATAAACACGCGCCATATCGTGAACAAATTGCCAATGCAATAATGAAAATGAAATCGCAACAAATGCATGCCCATGAAAATCTGGAAGAATTGCAATCGGAATATAACAAATTAATACAAGAAATTGAAAGACTGGACGACAATATTGAAAATTGCAAAATCAATTTAGAATCGTCTTCCCCAACCAGTCCTGTATATCAACAATCAATCAGCGATTTAATTTCTTATGAACAATCTTTGACAGCTGCAACCAAATCATTGCGCGAGATTGAATCAATACTGAAACAACATCAACATTAATTGCAAACAACCGTATACGGTGGCATAGACGCAGCCTGATTTATTCCGCGTTCGCCACAATCCATACAGTTAAATTTTCTGTTTTTAGAATATTGCGCCGACATTGGTACCGGTACGCCATCAACCGCAGATACATTTGATATATAATAATAATTTGGAAATCCGAAATAAAATGCGCGCCCGTTGCCGTTGCATTGGTTTGCGCCATCTGGATAACACGACGGATTATTTATTTGTGATGGGTCGGGAACACATACAGATGTGCATGTTTCCATATCTGTAATCATCTTTTCACAATCTGTGCATGAATTAGACGACACGCGCAATGTAGAACCCAACACGCCATAGACCGCACCACTGGAAATCGTTGTGCACTTTTTCACTTCTTCGGACACATTAGGATCTGCAACACATTCCCATTCCAGTGTTGTATAATTCAATCGCGCCACCATTTTTTCAGGACATGTACGCGCTGGAAATGGGTTAATACATTCCCAAATGCCATCAATCAAAACCGCCGTTTGTTGATCTGCGCATAATGGTTTGCGTGAATCATCAGGCACACAATCCATCAAATCAGAATCCCATATCATATCACCTGCACAATTGGTTTTTGTGTTATATGCCACGCATTGCCAGCGATTAAACCGATATGTTTGCACTGTCCCCGCAGGACATAAAATATCAGGTGCCGCAACCCCTGAATACGCCACAGGATTATCAGGTAATTCATATTGGGTTAAATAAACCAATTGTCCATCAGTCAAATTCATTTCTTTTATAATGGCCCGTGGCACACTGCGACGCAGACTGGTACCGCCAGATACAATCTTTCCATCTTGAAATATTCCAAAAGTTCCAGAATCGGCGAAATCAGATTCTAAAATTTCCATCATTTCGTTATAGTCTTTGCCGTCCATAACCCCTGTGGCAGTGATAATATAATTTGCGTCTGGCTTTTTACTGCGCACAATTTCACATTTTGTTTTTGCCCCAGACGAATTCAGGCATATTGTCTGGGTAACAATGTCATTTTGTTCGGCGCATATATCATCAAATTCATACCCACGCAACGCGGCATTATGCGCCGCCACCGCACATTGTGCAACACTGCGCAAATCAGAACGATTTATTGCATATTCTGTTTCTTGGACGGTTATGCGCTGGCTGGGGCTGGAAATCATATAGAACCCAACCATAAACAGTGCCACCAGAACCATCATAAAAATATTCATCATTCCCCCTTGCGATTTATTAAAAGTCTAGGTAATATAAGCATAAAAAGCAACAGGAAAACAAAAGACGGAAATAAAAAGCGGTGTTGAAATGAAAAAATTTTTGGTTATTTCTTTGACATTGGTCTTATTTGCATGTGGATTTCGCCCAATGTATTCTGGCAACGACACTGACATTTATGTTCAACCCATCAGTGGTATCAACGGCATTGAAATGCGAAACGAATTAAATGCCAAGTTTGGCGGTCAACACGATAAAGATGCCGCATATGTTTTAACAATAACACTGGACGAACCAACCACACAATACAAGGCATTGGAACGCACAGGGACTGCGTCATGGCAAGAAATTGTCGTTCAGGCAAAATATCAATTGGCGACAAATCAAGGTACTGTTATCGCCACGGGCAGCGACAGCGCATCTGAATCATATACATTTGTGCGATATCTGGTGGCATCAAATGCGTCTTATAATAATGCTGTGCATAATACGATTCGTGTTCTGGCAGAAAATATTGCCGCCCGTGCAATTGCAGAAACCCAAAAATATGAAAGCGAACACGCAACAAAATGAAATGGAAAGAATCTGATTTTAATTCAGGAATAGAAAAAGTTCGCGCCGTATTGATTTATGGTCAAGACGCTGGTCAGGTTGACGAACTGTGCGACCGCGCGGTTGAAAAACTGCAAATTGATAAAGACAATTTATTTTCCCTAGACGCCGATGAACTGCGCGACAAACAAGACGCATTATTCGCAGAATGTTGCACCCCGTCAATGTTTGGCGGTCAGAAAATGGTTATTATTTCTGGCGCATCAGATGGCACCGCAAAAACTATATCAGAACTGGTTTCGCATTCTGGATTATGCGCAACTGTTATAATTACTGCAGGCGATTTACGCGCAGGCGGCGCATTACGGGCATTGTTTGAAAGTGGCGAAAACATTGCTGCCCTGCCTTGTTATACAGATGACGCGCGAACATTGGCGACACTGATTCGTCAAGAATTATCTGCCCAAGCGGGCATTCAACAAATCACACCTGACGCAATGGCATATATGACCGCACATCTGGGTGGCGACCGCGGAATAACACGCGGATTCTTGAAAAAAATTGCGCTGTATGTTGATGATAAAAAAATTGTAGAACTGGAAGATGTAGAAAAATGCTTGCCTGATACGGGTGCCGCTGACATGGACGATTTTTTATATTCTTTGACCGCAGGCCATGTTCAACAAACTATGATGGCACTGGACAGATTATTATATGCAAATACCGCGTCAAATATGCTGGTGCGCATGTTGATTACGCATTTCAAAAAATTATTGGTTGCGGTGGTTGACGGTCAATTACCAAGACTGTTTTGGAAAGTTGCAGAAAAATTTAACAAGGCCATGAAAATATGGTCACCTGACGACATAACGGCTGTACTGGTTCGGTTAAACGAATTAGAACGACAAACAAGAACTACGGGAATGCCTGCAGAAATTTTATTGCGCGATTTTGCATTAAAATTATCTGTGCGCGCGTTCAAGCTATCAATTCGGAGGCGAAATTAACTATGTTATCATCTGTATATGCACCCAAAGATTTCAAGCGTTTGCGCGCATCTGGCGATTTAGTCGCACGGTGTTTTGATTTTATATCGCCACATATTCATGCAGGTGTATCTACGGGCAAAATTGACCGTCTGGTTGCGCAATTTTTGCACGAAAACGGCGCGCGTTCGTCTGATTTAGGCTATTGCGGGTACCCGAAAAATATTTGCACATCTGTCAATGATGTGATTGTTCATGGTATCCCCAGCGATGATGTTATATTGCACGATGGTGACATTGTAAATGTTGATTTAACCGCCGAATACAAGGGATTTCATGGCGATGCGTCGCGTATGTATATGATTGGCAATGTTTCACCACGCGCACGCGAATTGGTTCAAACATGCCAAGACGCATTAAATTCTGCGATTGCGATTTGCGCCCCAGGTGTACCGCTGTCTGAAATTGGGCACACAATTGAATCTGTGGTTTTGCCACACGGGTTTTCAATATCGCGCGATTTTTGCGGTCATGGAATTGGCAAAGTTATGCACGATTCGCCAGAAATTTATCATTTTTATGACAAAAGCATGGACAAGATAAAAATGGTACCAGGGCTGGTTTTCACAATTGAACCAATGATAAATACTGGGCGACCAGAATGCAAAATTGACGCCGATGGTTGGACGGCGCGCACCGTTGACGGTGGTTGGTCTGCACAATGGGAACACACAATTGGCATAACCGAAGACGGCGCAATTATATTCACAGAAAAAATGGAATAATTCGTTTAATAAAATGGCGGACGATAAAAACGAATCTTTATATGCTGGTCATCGCAACAGATTGCGGCAAAAATTTCTGGACGATAAACTCAGCGATTATGAATTACTAGAATTGATGTTGGCATATGCAATTCCGCGCCGTGATGTTCGCCCTTTGGCGCGTATGTTATTCCAGAAATACAAAAGTTTATACAATTTAATGATTGCACCCATTGATGAATTAATGAACATACATGGTGTCGGCAGAAATACTGCAATTTTTATCAAGGCACTAAAACGCACAATGCAATTGGGTTATACATCACGGTTAAAAAGTGAAATAATATTTCATGACCAAAATTTAATACCTAATTATTGCAGATTATTACTAGACGGCAAAACTAATGAAGAAATACATGTTTTATATATTGATAATCAATGGCATTTAATTGCTGATGTTGTCCATACTAATGGTACATGTAATGAAACAGCCGTTTATCCGCGCGAAATTGTTCATCAAGCACTGGGTTATAACGCATCGCATATTGTATTGGTTCATAATCACCCACGGTCAGAAGAAAAATTTTCAACACCAGACATCTTGGCAACAAATGAAGTCATAAGAATGTTAAAGCCTTTTAATATCGATGTTTATGACCATTATATTGTATCTAATGGCATTGTGTTTTCTGCACGAACATTTTGTTTATTAAATTAACTGCGCCACATCACATATAACTTTCATTTCTGAAACATTTGTAGGTACCAGTTTACCATTTACAAAATTATATGTTGTTTTGGTTGCCATTGACGGCGTAGTCCACGAATTAACCCACGGACGCGATATTTTAATTACTTGAAAAGTAGGCTTGAATTGGAATTTTATTTTTTGTAATGCGCATTCTGCACTTTCCGTTGTGCGCAAATTTTCATCAATTACATTTACCATTTGCCCGTCAATATTGACCTGAATTTGATATTCAAAATAAAAATGGTCTGTACCATTTTCATGCCGCACGCGTGTGATTTTATCTGGTACGCCGTCATCATTTATATCTATGGAGAAAACATCAGTTTGTGCAACGCCTGCACCATATTGATCTAGACGACCCTGATGTGATGATTCAGGATTAATCAACCCATCAGAAAACGCACCATCGCCAGATTTATCTTGGTTGCTTATCATGGGCGATATAATTCCGTCTGATTTTTCCGTCTGCACATTATCACGACGCATTAACAAAAAAATCAAAATTATAATCAACACCCCCATTAAAACAGTTGCCACGGTCAGCCCAAAAGATTTTTTTTGCGTATTCATTATTTCTATTCCTTGTTATTCTGGCAATTCGCGACCGATATTCCAACCCTCGATGGTACGAATCGCATTCACGACTTTTGATAATTCCGCATCAGACAAATCTGAAATCCTGCGATTTATTGACAACCCTGTTAAGTTTTCAATTTGTTTATGATATGCCGATGTATTGTTTTCAGACGGTGGCGCATATTTACTGATTGCTTTTGCCACGGTCAGATTACGATAAGAATCACTGGTCAATAATTGACGAATTGCATTCATACCATTACTTTCATCAGGAAACACCGCAAAACCACCTGCAACACCAATTGCGCCGTTCGCACTGGCAAATTGAGAATTGCGAATATTTCCTGGATTAGTATTTCGCCATGCACGCGACCCACCTGTGCGCCGCAAACGATGATTATCACTGGTGATATATATAACATCTTTGCCACTGGCAATTGCATTTACAAATCGTTTTGATGTTGCATTATCAAGAATCGGATTATTATCAGTGTTGCTGGATAAATGTTCCTTGGTTAAATCTGTATTCATCGGCCCAGAATCTGAAATCTCAATTTCTTCGTACAGTTCTGGTTGTTTACTAATTTTAGTTTGGTGCACCCCAAGAATTTCTTGAACTTCATTTAATGGAACAGCAATTTTTTTGCACCCACGTCCAAACAAATCACCGCCATAAATCATATTCAAAATTGGGTCCACCAATGACAGCGCTGCAAAAATTAAAATCAAATTACGCAAATTTATAAAGATATTATTTTTTGCCCCACGTATCATTGAAATCGCCCAACCGAACAGCATAAACGCCGTAACCAGTGCGACAAAAATCCATGCGTATTCAATAAATGTCTGAAAACTGCGCAATATGCATGACGGGTCTTCTATATAAATATTCGCACTGTCGAACGACAATACATTAAATCCAGAAATTTTCAGCAATCTAACAATTGTTTCTGTATTCATTACGCATCATTTATATTTATTTTTTTGATGCCACACCTGTAAAGAATCCAGGCATTGTGAAATCTTCGTCATTGGCGGCGATGCCTGCCCAACCAAACAAATCGCCCATCAAAGACGAATCGTCGTGTTTAACTTTTTTGAATGGCAAAATATTTTTTAATTTTCCAATTTTTCCCTGATTTTTAGATTGTGTTTTAATAGAATCTTGTTTTTGTGCAAATTCTGATGCCAGTTGCGCCAATGTTGCATCTGTATCGTCATCATCGGTTTCGTCATTACTATCAGAATCATCTGATTCGGTCACATCATTTTCTGATATATGGTCTTCACGCAGTGGGGTCATTGTTTCCAGTAATTTTTCCAATGATTTTTCTGCAGAATCGGATTCAGGTTCAGATTCATCAACATCGTTTTCAATCATATTATCAACAACATCAACATCGCTGATGATAGAAACAGATTCTACCGCAACGGCATCTGTGTTTTCTTCGGACGCAGGTACATTTTCAATAATTTCTGACGGGATTTCATCATCTACCGCTGGCATTTCGTCTGATGTCTTGCTTGTTGCCAATACAGACAAAATTGGAACAACTTTTGCGTCATCTGATTTATTTGTGGCGTCTGTTTTGTCGTTATCTGCGATTTCAGATTTCTTGGCTGGGCGTCCACGCGATTTTTTAATGGGTGCATCTGGTTTTGGCGCCGCCATTTCCACCACTGGCGCAGGTTCTGGTTGCGCCACAGGTTCTGTGTCAAATTCTGCAACATTTTCTGGTTCTGTCGCAATAACCGTTTGTGTCGCACCAGTATCAGAAACATTATCACTTTGCAACGCATCATCAGCGTCAACAGGCACACCAAACAATATCGTATCATTACTTAAACCCAATGTTGCACGCACCCCTTCAAACGCTGCGCGAACATCTGACATATTAAACAATTCGTTCCCAGAAATATAAATGATTTTAGTTTTCATGTGCTATAAATCCCCTGCCTTGACTGGCATATTATATCATATTTTCATGTTGAACGCATATAAAAAATATCTTAAACTGTGTATATGTCCGAAATAAAACAACAAATATTTAATGAATTAGACGCACTGGAAGAATCCGCAATAAAATTGCGTTCTACGGCGGTTGCCGCTGGTAAACAAACAGATTTAGAAGTTGCTATTTTAACCGAACAGGTAAAAAATCTGCGTGATAAAAATGCGCGCGCAACAGAAATAATTGACCAATCAATATCTATATTAAAGAAGTTAAAATGAGTGTCGTATCAATACCAATCGTAAATAAAAATTATCCTATGGGGTGCGAAGACGGTCAAGAATCGCGCCTGATTGAATTGGGAAAAATGGTTGATTTGCGCGCACGCGAAATTTTGGATAAAATCGGGCCACTGCCTGAAAATGCACTGTTGGCAACACTATGTATCGTTTTGGCAGACGAATTACACAATCGGCCTGCACCTGTGGCAACAGATTCAGATTTGCGTGAAATTTTGGCGCGTATTCGTGAAATAAAAAATAAATTGAATTAAAAAATGCGCATATGCGCATTTTTTATAGTGTTTTTTGCATCAAATATTGTTCTAATATATTTGGCGCAATCGCATAATTGAAGGTGTTGGTTGAAACAGTATCTTGTTTAACCGCTGGCGAAATTTCAATTTCTTTACCCTCTTTCCAGCCCTCTAAAACACGGATTGCAGATTGAACTTTCGCAATATCTTCATCAGACAAATCGCCGACACGCAACGATGTTGACAAACCCGTCATGCCCTGCAACCGTCTTTTATAACTTTCAGTGTCATTTTCATGTGGTGGCGCCCATTTTGACACCGCACTTGCAATTGTTAAATCGCGATATTTTTCAGACCGCAACAGTTGAATAATCGCGTTCATGCCTGTTTCTTCGTCTGGGAATATTGCAAAACCGCCAGATTTGCCCATTGCACCAAAATCAGATGTACACCGAATACAGCCTGGGTTATTATTGCGCCACGCACGCGAACCACCGACGCGTTTTTTTACTGCGCCATTGTTATATGTATATACAACATTGCCGTTATCAGAATGCACCGATTTAACCTGTGGAATATCTGCCATGTTTTGTTCGATAATGACTTTTGGCTGATAAATCCAAGAATATTCTATTTTAGTATTATTGTTAGATGCCGTTACTTCACTAGGGCTCATCAAGCCTTTGCTGGGCGATATCATTGATAATGCACCAGTCAACACATACGACACAACATATTTTTTTGTCATCTTGTCCTCCTCTACATTAATTCAGACACAACAGCTTTGACGCCGTTTTGTCATATTTTCCGCGTTTTGTTGATTGGTTCATCACCATAAAATAACAGGCGATGTACATTCAGACAAATTGAAAATCAACCTGCCCCGACTTGCTATCCTATTTCAGCAGCCCGCCCCGAATTGGGGAACCAAATTTGTATATACACAATATAGTTATTTTTTATTGTTTGTCAAGCGACAAATTCAATTTTTTTATAATTCGGAAATCAAACCTAGGGTTGCACTTTTTTCTGTTGTTATTTTTTGCGAAATGTTTTAATTTTTTAAGTACTATGAGCAAAGAAATTATTGAAAATATTGATTCTCAACAGTTATCAGACGCATTGTCTGAACGTTATTTGTCATACGCGGTTAGTACCATTGTATCGCGCGCACTGCCTGATGTTCGTGACGGGTTAAAGCCTGTACATCGGCGGATTTTATATTCTATGTTGCGGCAAAAATTGTCGCCAGCCGCCGCATTTCGCAAATGCGCAACTGTGGTTGGCGATGTACTGGGGCATTATCACCCACATGGCGACAGTTCTGTTTATGATGCCATGGTGCGTTTGGCACAAGATTTTTCTGTGCGTTATCCATTGATTGACGGTCAAGGAAACTTTGGCAATATTGATGGCGACCCCCAGGCGGCATATCGTTACACAGAATCAAAAATGACAGACGCTGCAATGCTGATTATGGAAGGCATTGACGAAGACAGTGTTGATATGATGCCTAATTTTGACGGCACGACTGTTGAACCAACGGTTATGCCAGGCGCATTTCCAAACCTGTTGGCAAATGGTGGCATGGGCATTGCGGTCGGTATGGCAACCAATATTCCAACACACAATGTCGCCGAAGTTTGCGATGCGCTGTCGCTGGTGGTTGATAAACCCGACGCGACAACCGCCCAAATTATGAAAAAAATGATTGGACCCGATTTCCCCACAGGCGGTGTATTGATTGATTCTTTTGACACAATTGTGAAAAATTACGACACTGGGCGCGGCGCATTTCGCATTCGGGCGCGCTGGGCTGTTGAAGAACTGGATCGCGGCGGTTATCAAATTGTAATTTCTGAAATTCCATATGGGCTGATTAAATCTAAATTGGTTGAACAAATCGCTGGTTTAATTGACGCGAAAAAGTTGCCATTGGTTGACGACATCGCAGACGAATCCACAACCGATGTTCGCATTGTTATCACACCCAAGAGTCGCAATGTTCCTGCGGATAAATTGATGGCACACCTGTTCGCAATGACAGACCTGGAATATAAATTCAATATGAATTTCAATGTCATTGATTCTAATGGTGCGCCACGGGTTATGGGCATTGGTGATGTATTGCGTGAATTTATCGCACATCAGAAAAATGTTCTGCATCGCCGCACAAATTGGCGCCTGACAAATATAGAACGGCGGTTGGAAATTTTGGGCGGATTACTGGTGGTGTATTTGAATCTGGATCGCGTGATTGAAATCATACGAACCGAAGACGAACCCAAAGCCGTCTTGATGGCTGAATTTAAATTAACCGAAATCCAGACCGAGGCTATATTAAACACTCGCTTGCGTTCTTTGCGCAAATTGGAAGAAATGGAAATTCGTCGCGAAAATGACGCGTTGATTGCGGAACAAAAACAACTGCGTGAATTAATGGCCAGCGATGAAATGCAAAACGAACAATTAAAGGCGTGGTTTGCCGACATCAAAAAACGGTACGACAAAAAGACTGCATTGGGTCGTCGCCGCACAACATGGGCAGAACAAACCGAAGAAATTGTTGTAAATACTGACGAGTTTATTGAAAAAGAGCCCCTGACAATCATATTGTCAGAAATGGGTTGGATTCGCGCCGCCAAGGGTCATCTGGATATAAATAATCTGGATTTGAAATTCAAAGAAGGCGACAATCTGAAATATGCGTTTCATGCGTTCAGTACTGACAAGATAAACCTATTTGGCGCGGCTGGCAAAATGTTCACTTTGGCGGCGAACGATTTGCCGTCTGCCCGTGGGTTTGGTGAATCTGTACGTATGATGGCTGACATTGGCGCAGACGAAGACATAATCGGCGCATTTGTTCTGGACACGAATGCAAAGTATCTTGTCGTATCGCGTCATGGAAATGGATTTATTGTGTTGGGCGAAAACTGTCTGGCACAGACACGTACAGGGAAACAAATTATGAATACAGACGAACGCAACCGCGCGATTATGTGCGTACGGGTTTCGGGCGATATGGTGGCGATGTCTGGTTCTAATGATAAATTGCTGATATTCCCGACTGAACAAATCCCAGAAATGTCGCGTGGCAAAGGCGTGATTTTACAAAAATATAATGCCGAACGCACATATGTTCTGGACGTGATGTTCTTTAATAATTCAGACGGCTTTGGCTGGACAACAGGTCGCGGCACAACCAAACTGGACGATTATACCCCATGGCTGGGACGGCGTGCATCACAGGGTCATACAATTCCTGTTGGCTTTCC
>CANQCM010000018.1 GCA_947589625.1 uncultured Alphaproteobacteria bacterium | reverse complement strand
ATATCAGACAACAAATCACGCAAATTTTCGTCTGATTCATGCGCCCAATCGCGTAATTCTTGCAAAATACGATTACGCATTTCGCCAGCCCCAGCATTTGTATATGTCAGGCATAAAATTCCATTGCCATCATCTGCACCACCACGGAATAAAATACGCAACAGACGGCGAACCAAAACCTTGGTTTTTCCAGTGCCAGCGTTTGCCTGAACCCATACATTTGATGTTGGATTTGCCGCGGCGTCTTGTTGCGGTGTAAGTTTTATAAATTCTGCCATTTATGCCCTTGCTTTATTCGTTGAATTTTAGTATATATTTCACAGAAGTGCAAGAATTCATATCACAGGGGAGATTTATGTCAGCCGATAACTTTATATTTTTTAATAATACTTTGCCTTTAATTGTTGGTGGTGTAATCGGGTTATTCGGTCTGGTGGCGTTGTGTATATTGTTTTTTGTGTCGCGCCGTTCTCAACGCGTGATGAATTCTTTGTTAACATTGATGACAAGCCCAGAACGCGTCAAAGTCGCTGATGCGGCACGCGTTTTGCATACAATTCTGTCAGACGAAATTTCGCGCATTGACGCGTGCTTTCAAAATATACGCGATACATTAAATTCACAAATTGCAGCAGCGAACGAATTAAAACAGCAATTAACTGATCAAAACGATGCGTTGGTTGATACTGCAGACGCGGCAACAAAAAAAATGGCAACGATGTCGCAACGGCTAGACAATACTGTGTCTGGATTGGGCGCAATTGTTGAATCAAATAAATGGTTAGATGTGGAATCTGCAACAGATAAATTCAGCGCCACAGTAAATGAACTGATGACCCAGATTGAAAACACAACAACAAACGCGACCGCGCGTGCCGACCAAATAAAAAGCCAAATTGATGCATGGATTGAATCTGGAAAACAATTATCGGCGCAATTATCAGATGAATTTACGCACAATGACGAACAAATGCACACATTTTCACAAGAATCAGAATCATTGCGCCAACAATTATCAGAACTGGCGCAATCAACCGCCACAGGTTTTGAACAAGTAAAATCGTCTGCGGCAGAATATAATTCTGTTATGGAAAATCATGAAAAATCATTAGATGCCCATTTGAATAAACTGGACGCGTTTGGTAAACAAGCCAAGAAACAATTGACCAGCCAAATGAACACTTTGACCAATACGGCAAATGTGGTTGGTGGGCAAGTGCGGTTGGCAGAATCGTCTGTTGAAAAACAAATTCGCAAATTAAGCGATGCGGTTGAAACATTGATGTCGTCTGCAACTGGCACAGAAAGCGCGGTGCGTGGCATTACAACAGAATTATCAACATTGACCAACAAATTTAATGGCGAAATAAAAGAATTTGCAACTGGGGTGGTTGGCGAATTGAAAACTGTTTCTGGGGTTGCAAACACAACACTAGAAAATACGCGCAATGCTGCCACCGCTTTTTCAGAATCTGTGCGTGCAATGGCCACAGGTGTGCGCGAAACATTGATTGAAATGAATACTGCGCATACACAATTATCGGGACAATCGGAAAATCTGATAAAAATGTCTGCCGAAACGACCGCGCAATTGCAACCATTGTCTGAATTGATAGAAAGATATTTTGCTGCCCTGCCCGATTTATCAAGTGGTTCTGCCGCGGCAAGTGAAAATCTGGAAAAGATTGTGCAATCGTTAAACGACCATATCAATCAGATGAAAACAACAGTATCAGAATCAACCGATGCGGTTGCAAATTCTGCAGCACAATTGCAAGATTTGGCGGGGCAATCGCGTCAACAAATGATTGATTTGATGTCTGATTACGCCAAGGCTGTAAACACAATGCAAACATTAAATAAACAAATGATGGTTGCGCGCGCTACCACGCCAATGGAGGCTATAAATGTTAACCCAAATACAACTTATGGTCGCGTCAGTGGGGTTGATTTCTTGGCACAGACAGAACGTATGATGGACAAAATGCACGAATTATCATTAGATTTAACCCGTGCGTCTGGGGCAGAAATACCTGATGTAGTGTGGAAAAAATATCATGCAGGCGACAAAAAAATCTTTTCCAAATGGTTGGCAAAAATGCTGGGCACCGCAGACAAAAAACAGATTCGCGATTTGTTGAAATCTGATGCGGTGTTCCGTTCCCAAGCAAATCAATTTGTTCGCAGTTTTGATAAAATTTTAACCGCAGCACAATCTGCAGACAATGCAGACAAAGTGTCTGCGACATTATTAAAAACTGATTTAGGGCGCGTCTACACTGCATTGCGCGGTAATATTTAATGCGAAATGAAACACAAATTATTTTTGACCAGATTAAAGCGGCAGCAAAGCCTGAAAATATTGAACGCATAAGATATTTTTTCAAAGAACCTGTTAAACTGATGGGATTGATGAATCCTGAAATTAAACTGGTTGTTAAAAATAATGGCAAGCTTATCAAATCTCTGCGTCATAATGATGCGTTAATGGTTATTGCGGAATTAATGCAAACGGGGTATCAAGAAACAATTGCAGTGGCAATTGGATTGCTGGATAAAATACATCGCAAATACCAGATGTCAGATTTTGAAATATTTGAAAACTGGTTAAATTCTTATATTTCAAATTGGGCAAATTGTGATGATTTTTCGCACACATGTATTGGTGAATTAATCAGAATGTATCCGATGTTGGCGCGACGCACATACAAATGGGTCAAATCTGAAAATCGTTGGGTGCGTCGTGGTGCACCTGTTGCGTTTGTTATGTTGGCACGGCAAGGCTTGTTTTTAGACGATGTTTTTGCGATTTCTGACTTGCTGATTCATGACACAGACGAAATGGTTATCAAGGGCTATGGTTGGGCATTGAAAAATGCTGGAATTGTCGCGCCACAACGCGTATTTGATTTCATATCGGCGCGCCGTAATATTATGCCACGGATTGCATTTCGTTATGCAATTGAAAAATTTTCGCCTGAAATGCGTGCTGCGGCAATGAAGTTATAATGAATTTATCGTGTTTTATTGGTGCGGAATTTGGTTATCACAGACACATCAAACGGGTGATTGAATATGTCATCAATACCTTGGTCGCGCAACAATTTTGCCTTTTGTTCATATTTATGTGGCACATCAGATTGTTGCATTTTTTGTGGCACGGGCGAATTTTGAATTAACTGGGTCAATTTTGGTAAAATAATTGTTTCTTCGGCAGACGATTTCACCATGAAATCAGGCGTTAAACCAACACGCAAGAAATCAATCGGGTCGCAAGTATTCATTTTGCGTACTTGCGCGTCATTTGGCATATTTGACCGTTCTTGGACAATTTTAGATTGATTTTGTGGCGGTATAAAATACAGAACACAATAAGTGTAGATTTTATCCAAATTATTATTGTTAAACCAATCTATCATCTGACGCGCATACATGGGCTGAATTACATCATAGACCAGATTATAACCAATATGTGCATAAACTTCGCATTCGGGGACACCATATTGCCATTTAGGCATACCAGGATTCCATATTTCTTGATTTACCCACAGATTTGTTACCTTGGGTTCTGATTCAAATTCAGATTCTGATTCAAAATAATAATTTGCCCCGTACAGTTCGTTTTCGCGTGGTTTGCGTGTAGTTATTGATTTCAAATTATAAAACTTGTCAGACGGCAAATATGTTTTAATAAATGTGGTTTTGCCACTGCCTGATAATCCTGTGCATAATAACAATAAATGTTTTTCCATGTTTTATATTCCTTTCAATAAAATGCGCCCACAAGTGGGCGCGAGAAATTTAATCTTCCCAAAAACTACGTAATTTACGCATACGGGTTGGGTGTTTTAATTTATTTAATGCCTTTTGTTCAATCTGGCGAATACGTTCACGGGTAACACCGATATATTTACCAACATCTTCCAGAGTGCTGCTTTTGTTCGTACTCATACCGAAACGTTGGCGCAAGACAGTTTCTTCTTTTGGATCAAGTTCGTTCAAAATCTTGTTCAGACTTTCGCGCAGATTCTTTTGTGCCGCAGAAACGAACGGGTCACGTGCGGTTTCATCGGCGATAATTTCAATGCGTGAACTGTCGTCTTCTGTGCCAACAGGTGCCTCGAGTGAAATTGGTTTCAGGTTAACTTTCATCGCCTTGTGGATTTTATCAACAGGCAAATAAATAATCTTGGACAATTCTTCGGCGGTGGGATTACGTCCATATTTATGCATAAATTGACGCGATGCGCGTTGAATCTTGTGTATATTGTCTATCATATGCACAGGAATGCGAATCGTGCGTGCTTGGTCAGAAATACTGCGTGAAATACCTTGTTGAATCCAGTTTGTCGCGTATGTTGAAAATTTATTACCCAAACGATAATCAAATTTATCAACCGCTTTCATCAACCCGATATTGCCGTCTTGAACCAAATCTGAAAAATCCAGCCCCAAACCACGATTGCTAAATTTCTTGGCAAATTTGATAACAAGACGCAAATTCGCCTCTATCATCTCGCGTTTTGCACGTGCAGCCTCGGTCTGACCACGACGCACCAATTCAACAACCTTTTTATATTCTGCGGTTGGTTGACCTGTTTCTGTGGCAATTGCGGCGATGTCTTCTTGAATTTTCAAAATATCTTTTTCATGTTTAGTGGCAAAATTGATCCAGACTTGACTTTTATGTTTTGCCAATTTTTTAATCCAGTTGCGATTTAGTTCGTTGCCCAAATATTCATTCAAGAAATCTTCGCGTTTAATCTTGTTTGCCATTGCCAATCGCAACAATTTGCCTTCCAGTCCCATCAGCAATTGGTCGCGTTTGGTCAATTGTTCCAGTATTTCGGCAATGCGGTCATCGTTCAGGCGAATTTTACTGACGTGTTCAAACAATTCCAGACGCATTTTGGCGTATTTCTTTTCCAAATCTTCGTCCAATTTTGATGATGAACGCAATTTTTCCAACCGCAAAGATTGCAATTTTTGCATATTGTTAAATACGCGCTTAATTTTGGTAAACAATTCAGTTACCATCGGCATCAAGGCTTCTTCCATCACAGGAATTGGCACGCCAGATGTACTGCGCGAACTGTCTTCTTTCTTTGCATCTTCGTCATCTGATTCTTCGCCGTCTTCATCGTCTTCGTCAGATTCATCGTCCATAACAGTTGATTCTGTCAATTCGTCCAAGTCCTCTTCGTTCAAATCTTCAACTTGTTCAACACCTTTGGACTTTAATGTTTCAGATAATGCCGCCAGCGATTTTTGTTCGGATTCAGACGAATACATAACTTCCAGATTCAAGATATAGCGCAACCGAATATCGCCGTTCAACAATTGCTGGTACCAATCCAACATTGCCTTGATAGTCATTGGGCTTTCGCACAGACCATATACCATTAACCGTGATGCAGCCTCTATACGTTGTGCAATGGCGACTTCGCCACTGGCGGTCAATAATTGCACCATGCCAATTTGTTTCAGGTATGATTGCACAGAATCTTGTGGCCCCAACGCCAAACCACCTGTATTACTGCGTTCCAATTGTTTGGCATAATGTTCGTAATCTTCGTCTGTGACATCAACCTGTTCTGCATCGGCATCAAGAATATCGCGACCCTTGCGAACATTGTCGTCATCGTCGTCGTAATAATCTTCCATATCTTTGGTAAACGCGTCTGTTTCCAAGATTTCCAGTCCCAAATCCTGACGAAAGAAATCCAGCACTTCTTCGCGTTCGCCGTCTGGCACTTCATCTGCGTCAGTTGCCGCATTAAATTCTGTTTGCGACATATAACCAACCTCGATTGCGGAAGTTGCCAATTTTTGCAAATTTTCTGGCAATGAATCAATCAGCAGTTTTGTTGCGTCGTCTATCTTTTTTACCATTTGTTAATCCCCCGCGGTGGAAATTTTGCAGATGATTATTTTTTAGATTTTGTTGCTTTTGCCAATGCTTCACGCAAAGCAGATTCAGACAACAGCCCCAGCACAATTGGGCTTTGAATCTGAATCAGCGAATAAGATTTATGTGTTTTATTACGTACCGATGCAACCGTTGGATTCGTACTGCGCATCAAGCGCGCAATTTGTCCATCGGTTAGTTCAGGATAATTTTTAATAATCCACAAAATTCCGCCCAAACGATTTTGACGCAGAATCTTGGGCGTGTACCCAATGCCTTGTTTGTTTTGTGCCTGTTGCGCGTCAACAATTTCTTGACGCAAAACCAGACGTTTTGACGGGTCTGCTTCACATTCTGCGATATTTTCACGGGTCAATTGACCGTTTAATATTGGGTTCAGACCTTGTAATTTATATGTTTCTGCATCAGCAATATTTTTTACTTCCAGTTCATGCAAACCGCAGAAATCCGCAATTTGTTCAAATGTTAATGCTGTATTTTCAATCAACCAAAGTGCGGTAGATTTAGGCATATATGGGTAATTCATGAATGTTCCTTTTGTTGATGCGGCTAATATACTGCAATATCAGGCTATTTTCAAGACCTTTTTGCAATAAATTATGCTTTTTTGACTAATTTTGCACCATCACGCGTGTCAACCACAGACCAACCCAACGCGTCAATTTGGGCGCGCAGTTCGTCTGCACGGGCAAAATCACGCGCCACCTTGGCGGCGGTACGGGCGTCTGACAACGCGACAACTTCGGCAGGCGCGGCGTCAGATTCTGAATCAATCAATGCACGGGCACGCGAAATCAGTTGCAAACCAAGTAGCCTGTCAACAAATTCCAGAATTTTAACACGCGTTGCGTTGTTTGTGTCTGCGTCACGCAACATTTCGCGCACCAAAACAAGTGTTTCTGCGGTTTTCATATTGTCAGATATGGTCACCAGCATCTTGTCATGCCATGAGCCATATTTGTCTGAATCCACATTGCCAGACCCATCGCGTAAAATATCAGCAACACGTCGCACAATGTTTTTATATGCTGTTGCCGCCGATTCCAGCGCATCAAACGAAAATGCCATTTGCGATTGGTAATGACCTGACAAAATCCAATACCGATATGCCATTGGGTCAAATCCGCGATTACGCAATGCGTCCAATCCCAAAAATTCGCCCTTTGATTTACTCATTTTTTCGCCAGATTTATCAACCAGAAATCCAAAATGCACCCAATAACTGACCCACGGTGCACCGACAACAGGTTCACTCTGGGCAATTTCATTAGTATGATGAATCCGCGATAAATCTTCGCCCCCTGTATGAACATCAAAATGGTCACCCAATAATTTCATACTCATGGCACTGCATTCCAAATGCCAGCCAGGGAAACCTATGCCCCATGGACTGTCCCATTCCATTTGACGGTGTTTATCTGTTGGCGAAAATTTCCACAATGCAAAATCAGTTGGGTTGTGTTTTGCATCGTTATATTCAACGCGCGCCCCTGCCCGATTGCCAGATAAAGAACCACCAGTTAATGCGCCATATGCCGCGAATTTTGATGTGTCATAGTATATTCCGTCGCCTGCGATTTCGTATGTAAAGCCCAGTTTTTCCAGTTTTTTAATCAAATCTATTTGTTCTGCGATATAATCTGTGGCGCGTGGCATAACTGTTGGGCGCATTATATTCAAATCGTCATAGTCGCGCAAAAATTCACCCAGATAAAATTCTGCGATGTCCCATACAGATTTACCATCGCGCGCCGCGCCTTTTTCCATTTTGTCTTCGCCAGAATCATCTTCGTCTGTGGTCAAATGTCCCACATCAGTAATATTCATAACATGGCGCACATCATAGCCGTTTTCAATAAACATGCGCTTTAATATATCATTATGAACCATTGTTTTCAGGTTTCCAATATGCGCATAGTGATATACTGTTGGGCCGCAAGAGTAAAAGCCCATTTTACCTGCGGTTAATGGTTTAAATTCTTCAATTTTTCTGGACATAGTATTAAACAGTCTTATCGCCATGATATAATCCCTTTGATTTAATATGATAATAAAATATATTTGATTTTTATTGCAATTAAAATATCAGCGACAACAACAGTAAAAATTTATAAAGCGAACTATCATTTTAATTTTGTGGCGGAGCGTATAGGACTCGAACCTATGGACCGCGTTACCACGGTCACGGATTAGCAATCCGCTGCATTACCACTCTGCCAACGCTCCACGATTGCAAGGTGCATTATATATTTCGCCACTTAAAAATGCAAGACAAAATAAAAACGGGGCGTATACCCCGTTCTTTAACGACGCTTATTTGTCGGCTTGTCTGATTTTTTACGCAATTTAGTATTGATTTCATCGGCAGGAATTTCCCTGAAACTGAAAAACCATGCGCGACTATCTATATTTGCGCCATCGCTGTTGCTTTTGCGCGAACGCATATCGTTGCTGGTTTGTGGGGCACCAACCAGAACTGAATCACCCATTTCCCAATCAGCAGGTGTTGAAACACCAAATTCATCAGTTGTCTGTAATGCAACCAGCATGCGTTTAATTTCTGCGAAATTGCGACCCGTTGATGCTGGATAATACAAAATCGCGCGAATTATGCCATGTGGGTCAATTATAAACACTGCGCGTACGGCGTGTGAATCAGACGCGTTTGGGTGAATCATACCGTACTTTTTCGCAACATGCATACCTATGTCGTCTATCACAGGAAAAGTAATTTCCATATTTTCCCATTCGCGCCATTTAATATTGCGAATTGCGTCTATCCATGCCAGGTGCGATGAAATACTGCCCACAGACAAACCAATAAGTTCAGTGTTTAATTCTTTTAACTCTTTTGACAACGCCTGAAATGCCATAAATTCTGATGTGCATACAGGCGTAAAATCAGACGGGTGTGAGAACAGAATAACCCATTTGCCCGCATAATCATACGGGAAATGTACAACGCCATTTGTGGTCATTGCGGTAAATTCGGGTGCCTCGTCGCCAATCAGTGGCATATGTGCACCGCTTTCTGGTGTATTTTCGTGATTTTCATTATCATGACCCATCATTTCTGCCATACAAGGACACATATTTCCGTGCATATTTCCGTGCATATTTTCTCTCCTTTGGTTATGTGTATTCAGCCTAGCATGCGATAACCCCCCAGATAAACAGGAACATATTCAACAAAAAAGATGTAAAAAAACTTTGTTCTTGATAAAATGCAACCAAGATTTAATAATATGTCAGAATAAAGGAAGTATAAACATGAAAAGATCAGACATAATCCGTTCTATTCAAGTACAATTCAAGAATATGAACGCAGCAGACGCAGCAGCAGTGTTGGAAACAATTTCTGAACAAATGAAAGACGCTGTTGCATCTGGAAACAGAATTGAACTTCGTGGGTTTGGTACATTCCAACCACGTCCGCGCGCAACCAAAGTGGGCTATAATCCAACAACCGGTGGGCCGATGTATTTGCCTGCCAGCACAATTATATTATTCAAGCCCAGCCGCGAATTAACTAAAATGATGAATGGATAAAAAATGTTATTTGGCAAAATCAAGGGCATTACGAATCATAACCGCGAACGTTATGACCGTGTCCGTAAATTGATGTGGATTAAATGTCAGGCGTGCGGGAAATTGGTGTTTTCCAAAGACTACAAAGCCAATCATTATATCTGTCCGCAATGTGGGCGCGCGTTTATCATGACGCCAAAACAACGATTTGATTTGCTGTTTGATAATAAAGATTGGGAAAAAATCAGCCTGCCTGTGACATCTGACGATCCGTTAAAGTTTACAGACCGTATGGATTACACAGTCCGCTTGAAAGAAGCGCGTGATGATACAGGTTCTAATGACGCGGTTGTTACCGCCGATGGTGTTATTGGCGGTGTTCCAACAACAGTTTGCGTACTAAATGGCTATTTTATGTTGGGTTCTATGGGGCGCGCCGCAGGTGATGGCATTGTCGCCAGTATGGAACACGCAATCAGTAAAAAACAGCCATTTATTATGGTTACATGCAGTGGTGGCGCCCGTATGCAAGAAAACATATTGTCGTTGATGCAAATGGCGCGGACAACTGTGGCTGTAAACAAATTAAACGCAAATCATATTCCATATATTGTTTTACTGACAGATCCGACATTTGGCGGTGTCACTGCGTCTTTTGCGATGCTGGGTGACATAAATATTGCAGAACGCGGTGCGCGAATCGGTTTTGCGGGACGTCGTGTAATTGAACAAAATATTCGCGAAAAATTACCCCAGAATTTCCAAACGGCAGATTACTTGTATGAACACGGTATGGTTGATATGGTGGTCGCACGCGAAGAATTAAAAGAAAAACTGGAAAAGATTCTGGCTGTTTTAACCAAACAACCACACGATGTTAAACCAATCAATGTTTCAACACCGCTGTATGACGAAACCAAGCAAACGCGCGGTATGGGCGAAAGTGAAGCATACGACAAGGTATTGTTGGCGCGAAATGAAAATCGTCCGCATTTCCTTGACTATATTGCAGGCATTGTTGACGATTGGACATATCTGGCAGGCGATCGTTATTTTGGCGAAGACGCGGCGATGTGTGGCGGATTGGGGTATTGGCGCGGAATTCCGGCCGTGATAATTGGTCAAGAAAAAGGTCGCACAATTGAAACCCGTCAACAACACCGATTTGGCATGCCAAATCCCGAAGGCTATCGCAAAGCGCAACGGTTAATGCGGTTGGCAGAAAAATTCAATCTGCCTGTGATTTCGCTGTTTGATACCGCAGGCGCATTTGCGGGTTGTGCCGCCGAAGAACGCGGTCAATCACAGGCTGTGGCTGAAACCATTGCAACAGGGTTGGACATAAAAACACCTTATGTTGCGGTTAATGTTGGCGAAGGCGGTTCTGGTGGCGCAATTGCGATTGGCACTGGCGACCGTGTATTTATGCTGGAAAACGCGATTTATTCGGTTATTGCGCCTGAATCATGCGCGACAATTTTGTGGAAAGATAACAAATATAAATCTGTGGCGGCAACCGCATTAAAACTGACGGCACGCGACATGGCAGATTTGAATGTTATTGATGGAATTATTCACGAACCTGCAGGTGGCGCACATACTGATTGGCAAACAACAATGGAATTGTTGGCAAATACTGTGGCAGAACAAATCACAGAATTGCAAAAAATTCCATCAGACGAATTGCCTGCGCGACGCGCAGAAAAATTTATCGCCATGACGCGTGATGTTGAAATATATCAACCAGAACATAAATCAGACGAACATTAAAAAAACGCCCGTTTGGGCGTTTTTTTTATTAAAATACTAATGGTAAATCACGAATATCCATTGGCACACCATCGCGTTCAGGATTCCATTGTGATTGTTCCATATCAACCCGTTTATCGCGCGTGAATTTTACACCTTCGGATTTCAAATCACGATATTGCTGGTCGGCATAACTTGGAATTAAACCGCCGTCTTTAAACACAACACGGTGCCACGGCAAATGCCATGACGCCTTGTTATTAGACGCATAGCCTACAAATCGTGCCATGCGCGGACGACCAATCATACGCGCAATTTGCCCAAATGTCGCAACGCGACCGGCGGGTATGCGCGCAACAATATCATAAACCTGTTGATTGAAAGATTTCATTTTTATCACAATAACTGGCGGAGACGAAGGGATTTGAACCCTTGATACGGGGTTACCGTATACACGATTTCGAGTCGCGCGCATTCAACCACTCTGCCACATCTCCGCGACGAAAGGCATTATACAATTTCAGTTTTCTTTTGCAAGTGTTTAATCGGCGTATGCTATACATCAAAATTGTAATTTTTAACAGATTTTACAATCGCACTGACTAATTTGTCTTGATGTGCCGATGAATTTAACAATTTTTCTTCTGCAGCATTAGATAAATGCCCCAGTTCCACCAACGCCCCAGGCACAGTTGAACGCAACACCGCAAACGGCGCATGACGAACACTGGGGCCATTTTGTGCTTCTATTTTCAAACTGCGAAAAGCACGCGCACAGCCGTTTGCATACTCTTCACTCATTTCTGCGACCGCATGTTGTTGCAATGCAGATAATGCCGCGCGAATATCTTTTTCAAAATCTGTAAATCCATCAACACCGATTTTATCAGCCGCGTTTTCAGAATCAGCCAATTTTTGCGCTTCTTCGTCAGACGCTTTTTCCGACAATGTATAAATTGAAAAACCCTTCATTGCGCGACTTGGGTTTGCATTTGCATGCAACGACAAGAATAAATCAGCATGGTGTTTTTCGCCAATTTCTGCGCGTTCTGCCAATTTCAGATATGTATCATTACTGCGCGTCAGATATGTTTTGAACCCGTTTGCGTCCAGTTTGCTTTTTAACTTTTTGGCAACAGATAACACAACTGTTTTTTCTTTGGTGCCTGATTTTCCAATGCACCCAGGGTCTTTGCCACCATGCCCAGCATCAATAACAATTACATATTTTTTATTGTTGGTTGTTGTGGGTGCCGTTGCTGTGGTGGCAGATTTTGCTGCACTGGTGTTATTTGCGACAAAATCCAGAACCAAACGATAATCATTATCACCGTTGGGATTCAGCACCATTATATTTCCAGACGGAATTTGCGCAATTGGCGATTTCAAATCTGCAATGATTTTTATTTTATCGCCAACCTGAGCCTGCGTAATTGACTTAACCAATGTTCCCGTTGCCAAAGACGGCGCCAAAGACTTGTTCGCCGCAGTATTTGCCAATGTGATAATCAATTGATTTTCAGGATATGAAACAGTATAAGACGGACGTGTTGCAGTTTCAATAACCAGACGCGTTTTGCCATTTGGTTGCAAACCTGTTCGCACAGACCGCACTGTATTTGCCGCAGCGAACGCAACACGAGGCAA
>CANQCM010000017.1 GCA_947589625.1 uncultured Alphaproteobacteria bacterium | reverse complement strand
TCTGCAGACAATGACAATGTTGCGCCCAATTCAAATGGAATCATAATTGGCGATGTTGTTAAAAATTCTAAATCAGAATAATTATCTGTAAATTGTTGCGATAAAAATGTATCAAGATTTAGTATTTTTGTTTTTAATGTTATGCGTCCATCAACCGCCGCGCCATGAAATTCATGACCTGCGATATTTATAATTAAATCTGAAATATTGTCGCCATTAAATAATCCAGAAATTGTGTACGGTGCGTTGTTTAACGATTGCAAATCTATGTCTGGAAATAAATCGTGGAAATTTTGACCAGTAATATAAAACCAACCATCTAGTATCGCCAATGCCCATTTTTTATTGTATGGCATAAAGCGCATACTGTTGTTTTCGTCCCATACGAAATCGCCCATGGCGGTCTGCATATGTTCTGGCAGAATTGTTATATTTGTTTTTAACCAATTCAAATTTTTATTTCGCGCAAAATCGTATTTTATTTCGCTATTACCTGTGGCGTCATATTTATAAGACCCACCAACATCATTAAATGAAAAATTCACCGTGCCGTGGTTTCCCAGTTTTTTTAATTGCGCAGATAATGTTTTGCGTTCTGGCATGTTGTCGGGCGATGTTATAAAGATTGTAAAATCATCGCCGTCTACGGTTAAATTCCCAGTTAGATTTTTATACATAAACTGGTGGCAATTCCATTTATTTGGTGCGCCAGAAAACAAACATGTTGCAGGCGCACCGTCAAACGGCATTGAAATCATAATATTATGTGCGCCGTCTGAATCAATGTATCCGCCATTTATTGCGATATTGTCGGCAATAATATTTGATATCTGTAAAACATCAGGCGTACCAATTGCGTTTATTTTCACATGCTCAAATTCACGATTTGCAAATTTTAATTTGCCATGCATATCAATGTCTAGTGTCGCGCGGTTGTATAAATCACTGGGGCGCGTCAAGAAAGAAAAATCCCAATCAACATCATTTGCCACAATTTGAATATTACGCGACCCGTCAGGCGAAATTTCAATGTTGCCTGAAAAATTATCTGTGGCAATGTCAGAAAACTTGAAACCAAATTTGCCATCCCATTCGTAATTTGCGCGCAAGTTTACATCGTTTCCGAAATCAGGATACGGCACACCAATTATTTCATTTAATCGCGATGTGTGTAATGTTAAATTGCCACGCGATGTGCCGTTTTCAAATAATTGTCCAGACACATCAAATCTGTCATCGTGATTGTGCATATAATATGCGTCAGGCGAAAAATCTACATCAAATTTATGATTATTTATGCGCATAGTGCCTGTTAAATGACCACCCGATAATTTGGCATGAATTATTTCATGGTCGCGCCCCAGAAACACAATATTAGAATCATGAATTTCAATGTCGTGGTCTGTGATTTTCGGAATAATTGTATCGGACAAAATATTGGCATTATAAATTGCAATGTCGCCTGTCAATGGCGCAGACGCCAGATTAAATATACTGCGGAAAGGAACAGTAAACATTACTGCGCCAATTGTGCCATTTGGTAATTCAACATTATGCGCAACAATTGTTGTGTGTCCCAATAGGCTGAAATGAACATTGCCGTTTATTTTTGCAGGTATTGATGTTTGTTCCAAAATCGCAGATTCAATATTAGGCTTTAATTTATTCAGTGTAATCATTGGCGGAATCATAATCGTTGCCACCACCAGTGATGCTGCGCAAATTATGCCTGTCCAAAAAATCTTGTGTTTTGTGCGTGGTTTTAATGCCATTTCAGCAATATTCTCCCTCTTGCTTTTTCATTATAATGAATTATATTATTGGTTGTGAATAAAAAAATATTTAATCTTGAAAGTAATTACAAGCCGATGGGCGACCAGCCCACCGCAATATCTGAATTGGTCGCTGGCGTACGCGAAGGGCGAAAAAATCAGGTATTGTTGGGGGTTACTGGTTCAGGTAAAACATTTACAATGGCAAATATTATTGCCGAATTGGGTCGTCCTGCAATGATTATGGCGCCAAATAAAATTCTGGCGGCGCAGTTATACACTGAAATGAAATCTTTCTTTCCACATAATCATGTTGAATATTTCGTTTCGTATTATGATTATTACCAGCCCGAGGCATATTTACCCACAACAGACACATATATTGATAAAGACGCGTCTATTAACGAGCAACTGGATCGTATGCGCCACAGTGCCACGCGTGCAATGCTGGAAAAACGCGATGTTGTTGTTGTGTCCAGTGTGTCTGCAATTTATGGTATGGGTTCGCCCGAGCAATATTCTGGCATGAAATTGACATTACGGGTTGGCGACAAGATGTCAATAAATGATGTTATGCGTGGGCTGGTTGATATTCAATACAAGCGCAACGATATTGCGTTTGAACGCGGTGATTTTCGTGTTCGTGGCGATACACTGGACGTGTTTCCATCACATAGTCTTGACCGCGCATGGAAAATATCATTTTTTGGTGATGAAATTGATGATATTTGGGAATTTGATACACTAACAGGTGCAAAATTGCATAAACTGGATTATGTGTCTGTGTATCCTAATACACACTATGCAACGCCGATGCCGTCAATATTACAGGCAATTGGACAAATTCGTGAAGATCTGGACGAACGGTTGAAATATTTTCATGACAATATGAAATATTTGGAAGAACAACGATTAAAAGAACGCGTGAATTTTGATATTGAAATGATGGAATCCACAGGAACTTGTCGCGGAATTGAAAACTATTCACGATATTTGTCTGGGCGACTGCCTGGCCAACCACCACCAACATTGTTTGAATATCTGCCAAAAGACGCAATTTTATTTATTGATGAAAGTCATGTGACTGTACCGCAAATTGGTGCAATGTCGCGTGGGGACAGGGCGCGTAAAGAAACACTGTCGCAATATGGTTTTCGTCTGCCCGCGTGTATTGATAACAGACCGTTGACATTTGAAGAATGGGACGCATTGCGTCCGCAAACGATATTTGTTTCTGCGACACCTGCGGAATGGGAATTGGCGCAATCGGGCGGTATTGTCGCTGAACAAGTTATTCGCCCCACGGGATTACTGGACCCCGTTATCGATGTTCGTCCCACTGCACATCAAGTTGATGATTTATTAGACGCGATTAAACAAACATCTGGGCGTGTGCTGGTTACCACACTTACCAAAAAAATGGCAGAACAGTTAACCGATTATTTGAATGAAAATGGTGTTCGGGCGCGTTATCTGCACAGTGATATTGAAACGCTGGAACGTATTGAATTATTGCGCGATTTGCGTCTGGGGAAATATGATGTTTTGGTGGGTATTAATTTGTTACGCGAAGGATTAGATGTGCCAGAATGCGAACTGGTTGCAATTATGGACGCAGATAAAGAAGGGTTTTTGCGTTCTACGCGTTCGCTGATTCAGACAATTGGGCGCGCGGCGCGTAATGCAAACGGTCGTGTGATTATGTATGCAGACACGATAACAGATTCTATGCGTGCGGCAATTGATGAAACGGCGCGGCGGCGCGAAAAACAAATGGCGTATAACGCGGCGCATAATATCACACCAACAACTGTGATCAAGGCTGTGTTTGACGAAGTTGGCGACAAGCAGGAAAAAACAGACAAGGCACGCAAATTTGTCTATAGTGCCAGTGGTGTTATGGACGCGGAATCTATTCGTAAAGAAATCAAGAATCTGACGCGCAAAATGCGCAAAGCTGCCGAAGATTTGGAATTTGAAACTGCATCTGAATATCGTGATGCAATTCGTAAATTAGAAGACGATTTATTATTGGTGGAATAAAAAATGGAATATATAACAAACAGTTTACAAGAAACTCGTCAATTTGCTGCAGATTTTGCGAAGACTTTGCATGCGCCTGTAACCGTGGCATTGCATGGTGATTTAGGAATGGGTAAATCAGAAATCGTGCGCACAATAATTCAAACTTTACGGGGCGCGGATACTGTTGTTCCAAGTCCGACATTTACATTGGTGCAAAATTATGACGGCATTTCTCATTTTGATTTATATCGCATATGCGATGCGTCAGAACTGACTGAAATTGGGCTGGAATACGCAATGCGCAACGATATAACATTTATTGAATGGCCCGAGATTGCATCTGATATTTTGCCGCCAGACACTATTCATATATATATTACGGAACATGGCAATGGACGCAAAATTCGCGTGGAAAAATAATTGGGAAAAGGTGCCTGTGGTAAAAAACTAAAAAAAATCCATAATTATAATCACGAGTATGCTTATTCGTAACTGACGCTGTGTATGGGCTTGCTAGGCCCCGAACCCAAATCCCTGTGGATTACATGCATAAACGTATACAGCGTTTATAAATCCCACCATTTTTTGGTGGGGTTTTATTTTTTCTTGTTTTGCGGCAGCAGGCTTTGAACCGCCAACGGGAAATCGTTACTCTGTGCCAGATAAGAACCGCTGACCAATAGATCAGCCCCTGCGTTCCAGCATTGTTGTGCAGTGATGTTATCAATTCCGCCATCAACAGAAATTTTTAATTTTAATTTGTATGTTTTTCGTGTGTTGTTCAGAACCTTGATTTTATTTAGAACACTGGGGTCAAATGGTTGACCTGCGGCGCCAGGCGATACACCCATTATCATTACTTCGTCCAGTTCGCGCAACACATCTTTGACAATTGAAATGGGTGTTTCTGGATTTATTGCGATGCCAACCCGATGACCAGATGAATGCACATGACGAATTGCATCGCGCAGACCTGATGTATTGGTTGATAAAATTACCGTATCAGCACCAGCAGCAATTGCGTCTGACGCCCAAATATCTGGGCTTTCTGTCATCAGATGAACATGCAAGTGTGCGTCTGTTTGTGCGCGTATGTTTTTTAATTCGTCAATACTGCCAGCAATCCTGTCAACATATAAACCGTCCATAATATCAACATGAATTATGCTGATGCCGCCAGATTTGAACATTGTATAGGTGACGGGACTGGCCATATTAAAGCATAGTGTGCTGGGCATAATTGGTATAAAACGCGGTCGCGTACTGCGGCGGCGGTGAAACAGTTTGCCCAGTTTTTGATTTATTCTGTGCATGCGTTCGCTGCGTGCGATATATGCAGCACGATGAGCATCTTCGCAATTCCAGATATATGCCGCCAATGCGCGCACAGATGCATCGGCGTGCATGTTCGTGACGGACAGACCAAAGATATGTTCAACATAATCTGCAATAGATTCTATTTCTGCGCCACCACCAGATATAATTATTTTTACAGGTTTATATTTTTCAATTGCTGGCGCGCAAGATTGCTGAATTTGCAAAACGATATCTGAAATCATTGGAATTATTATATCGTTCACATCATCGCGAGAAAATTCGTATTCTGTGTCGGCGGGGGTAAATCTGTCCATTTCTTTGGGCAACATACTTGCCACAGATTGAAATATGCGATTTGCAATATTGAAATCTATATTTAATTTTTCCGCCATTTCAGATGTGATTGCGTTTCCGCCTAATGGAATTTTAGTGTACCACATCGGGCCACGGTCAGACCAAATAGACGCCGATGTAAATGCCGCACCAAAATCAATAAACATTGTGGTTTGACCAGCGGTGCGAAATGCAGCGTTTTGTACAAATTGAGGGTCAAAAAATCCAGCCGATTGAATGTGCGCACGGCGCAGGAAGGATAAAATCTCGCTGAGTCTTGATTGGGGATAAAACAATGCGCCAAATGCAGAAATTAGCTGTCTGTCTGTATAACCCACAGGCGCAGAAATATTTCGCGCAGATTGTGTGTCATATCGTAATGGCACAATATGCATTGGGAAATAATTTTCAGGCGCAACTATCTTGGAAATTTGGGCGCGAATATCGTTTGGGGTGATTTTATGTTCGCCGTTCCATAAAGTACTTTTGGCAGACATATCAAAATGAATTTCGCCAAAGTCACCTGTGATATATGCACTGTCAAAATGTGTGCCGATTTGCCGTTCCAGTTCATCAATCACGCATTTTAGGGCATATACTGTATCAAAACTGTCCATGGAATACATGGCGGCGCTGTCAATTCTGCCGTTGCGTACGCGTTGGGCAACACCACGAACAAATTGTGTGCCAATATCCAGACACAAAAAAGATGAATCAAATAAATTCATTCCTATTTTACCAATACGCGCGCGTTGTCACGCATATCAATAACGCGAATGTCGCGCGATAATATTTGGTTATTCTTGTTTAATACAATCAATGCACCAATGGCGTCACTGGGGTTATTTTCAGGCAACATTACCAATATGCCACCTGTGGTTATTATATTCCAACGGCGGTTTTCAACCCATTCCAAATATGCCAAATCGCCAATTAAGTTATGCGCCGCATTTGTTATCTCAGATATATCGTGTGGAACATCGCCGCGAAATATAACAGTACCAGCGGTGGGCGCATCAAATGGTTCTTGTAAAATTGTGCCGTCTGCAGATAGTGGGTAAAAATGCGCGCCGTCTGTCCATTGGGCAACAGGGCGATATAATTCAACGCGTACAGATAAATTGCCGTTTGGTCTGCGGCGCACAGCGCTGTTTTTAACCATTGGAATTGCGTTTATTCGCGCGTTTATATCGTCCAGACGCACCCGATATGCGCGTGTGTTTGGTGCCACCGCCGCAGCCGCCGCGATTGCAGATAAATCACTGTCTGATTTATCGGCAGATATTGATACGCGGCGTACGCGTGCCAATTCGCCATAGCCCATTGCGACCATTGTAATTCTGGTGGCAAAATATATTGCCAATATAATCGCGATTATAAAATACAGCCAAAACCAGATATTCCGTTTCATAATTGGTAATTATACCATAATTTTACTAAAATAACAAAGGGCAGATATAAAATTATTTAATTAGTATGCGCGCAATAAATAACCGCGGCGGAACATACACCTGCGATATGCGCCCACAGATTTAGATGTGGTATTTCGTGGCACAGACATCAAAGACCGTTGCCCGACATCTTTATATTCATTTGATTGAAATGTCACCCATAAACCGTCCCAATCTGGCATCATGCCTGATTGATTTGGTGCAATAAGTTTGAAAATTCGTGCGCGCGGTTGGTATGATGGTCGTGTTATGCCCAGACACGCCTTGTGGTCGCGGACAAATTGTTCTGTGGTCACGGCTTCATTTTCCCAATTTAGTATGGTGGCGTCGTCAATACTGCCCCTGTTGGCAGAAGAGCAAGCCGCCAATACTAAAAATATCGCCATGAATTTCATTCTCATGATTTATATTATAATTTAATTGCCTTTGGTGGGCAATAGTTTTTATAATAGGCATATAAGGCACGGGAGAAAAAGATGGCAATAACCGTTCAGAATTTTATAAAACTGGCAAATTTTTATAACCAGATGGTTATGATGATGTCTGCCATTTGTGTTGAAAAGGGCGGTATTGCAATGGAAAATTATACTGGGCGATTTTTTGCCGCCGACACACTAGAATATGTTTCTGAATACGGTCGGCGGTTGATGAGTTCTGGTCAAAATGTACCCCCAGAAATTGTGGCGGTGATTGAAAAATTTTCACATCAATTTGAAAAAGTAAAACATCTGGCAACACCAACACAAAAACCAATCTATGAAATGACACTGGAAGAATTTGAAAAGGTTATGAATATATAATGCGCGTATATCACACAAGGAGAACAATATGATTGCATGCAAAACATTTTTAAGAAAATTCGCAAGTGGTATTATGGTTCTGATTATGCCGTGGATAATGTGCGCATGCCAAACCAACGACCAAGATATTCCGCAATATGATACGATTACTGTTGTAGATAATTTGGTGATTGATGAAAATTCTGTGCCAATTTTTCCAAAAAAGGCTGCATTGACAACTGATACTGCGCAACGATTTTCAATTGAATTGCCCAAGCGGTGTACCGTTGATTGGAATAATCAATCTGTTGTATCTGTTGTACCCGAAGAAAAAATAAAAATTGTGCGCCTTGCCACAGGTGACCCGTTGCCAGATTTACAAGTCAAAGATTACGAATTCAAATCTTTAAAGGTTAAAGAGGCATTGGATAAATTATTGGTTGGCACAGATATTGATGTCATAGAAGACGAAGAAACAATTGAAAAAATTTCTGGGTCTATTACAGGTGGCGCGTTATCTGACACAATTGATTTAATGACGAAAATGGGACGACTGTATTATTACTATGATGCGGCATCTGGTGAATTGCATTTGACCAATCGTGCAAAATGGATGATTAAAATGCCACGCGATGAAAGCATAATAATGGCGTTAATTGACGCAATGCATGGCGCAGATATGCGAAATATGCTGATTGATTGGCAAGATAAAACATTAGTGTTCGAAGGAAACTATCAAACAGAACGCGAAGTCGCGCGCATAGTTGCAAATATATCGTCTAAAAAATATATGATTGCATGGGATATGGACGTATATCGTGTCTATCCGCGTACAGATAATCCGATTATATGGATGAATTTATTACCAGCATTTGGTGAAAAAAATATCAAGATGTCTATTCCTGGGGTTGTGGGACGTGCGCTGGTCGTGGGACCTGAAATTAATACAAAAACATTGCAAGAATTTTTATCGCAACAGGCTAATGTGGTGTTGATTTCTCAAGGTCGCTTTGTAATTCCAAACGGTTGGCAAACGCGGTTTGATATTGGTCAATGCAGCAAAGAAGAAAGATTAGAAACAGATTTAATTGTTGGTGCCAAGGGACAATATGGTGATTATGGTGGCAGCAACAAAATTGATGCCAAAATTGTTTTGCGCACCAGCCATGGTGAATTGTCATCGTTTAATATTCCATCGTCTGTGGGGGATAACTATGTGATTATTGGTATACCGACACATTCTTTTGTTACGACGCCTGAAACATTAATCAGCCCGTTTGCAGAACTGGTTGTATTTATGTCGCCGCGTATAATTTCAATTGTCAATCCGTCTGATGTGCCCAGTGGCGAAATGACGCCTCTGGTTGGTGACGCATTGCGTGAATTTTTAAGTGCAGAATAAAAAGGTCGGTTCTATGTTGTTTTCACCCATTGAAAGAAAAATTGCATTTCGGTATCTGGGGGCAAGAAAGCGCGGATTTGGTTCCGTGATTTCGTGGGTTTCACTGATTGGTATAACACTGGGCGTAATGACATTGATTGTTGTTATGTCTGTAATGGGCGGATTTCATGACACATTATTAAATCGCATTATTGGTATGAATGGCCATGTTGTTGTATATCATCAAGACGGCGCAATTACAGATTATGATTATCTGATTGAAAAAATTCGCCAGAACAAAGTTGTTGCCGCGCATACTAAATCTATTGTTCCAATTGCCGAAGGGCAAGTTATGGCAACCGCAAACGGAAATAATACTGGTGCAATGGTGCGCGGTATAAAAATGTCTGACTTGATTGCAAAAACAAATAATGGAACAAAAGTGTACGGGCGCGCATTGGATAAAATTGCAGACGGCGAATTAGTGGCTGGTGCCTCGCTGACGCGTGCACTGGGGGTTACGATGGGGGACAAGATTTCACTGGTGTCGGCAAATGGTGCAACCGCTACACCGTTTGGAACAATGCCACGAATTATGTCGTATCCTGTTATGTCATCGTTCTTTATGGGAATGTACGAGTATGATTCTGGATACATTTTTATGCCACTGGAAACAGCGCAAAAATATCTGAATATCGGTAATGCAATTACGCATATTGACTTGTTCTTGGCAGATCCCGAAGACACGCGCGCGGTTGCAGACGCATTGACTAAATTATTACCAGACGGCTTTGTCGTGCGCGATTGGCGCGATTTGAACCGTGGATTTGTTGGCGCATTACAGGTTGAATCAAATGTGATGTTTTTGATATTGATGCTGATTGTTATTGTTGCGGCATTTAATATTGTTTCCAGCCTTGTTATGTTGGTCAAAGATAAAAATAAAGATATTGCAGTATTGCGCACTTTTGGTGTATCGCGCCGCGCGATGATGAAAATCTTTATATTATGTGGCACCAGCATTGGTGTTATTGGCGCGTTCTTTGGAACATTATTTGGAACATTGGTCGCGATTTATATAGAACCAATACGGCAGTTTTTCCAATGGCTGACAGGGCGTGATTTATTTCCTGCGGAATTATATTATTTATCTGAATTGCCGTCTAAATTGGTTCTGGGGCAAGTTATTGCCATTGCTGCGTTGGCGATTGCGTTGGCATTTTTGGCGACATTATATCCTGCATGGAAGGCATCAAATACCGACCCCGTAGAGGTGTTAAGGAACGAATAGGCAATGGGTGACAAAAAATGGCAAACATATTAAATTCTTTATCAAAAGTTTCACGCGGTGTGGCGGTGTTGTCGGTGCGCGATATTAAAAAGACTTTTGTCCAAGGCGGTCAACCGTTGCAAGTTTTGCGTGGTGGTGGTTTTGATTTACATCGCGGTGAAATAATCGCGCTGGTTGGGCCGTCAGGGTCTGGTAAATCAACCTTGTTGCAATGCGTTGGATTACTGGATAAACCAACATCAGGCAGTATTTTGTTGGCAGGCACACCTGTGCATAAAATGGACGAAGAAATGCGTACCAAGGTGCGGCGCCAAAAAATAGGTTTTGTATATCAACGGCATAATCTGTTATCTGATTTTACTGCGCTGGAAAATGTTGCGTTGCCTATGATGGCAAATGGTGTTGACGAAGGCGCCGCCAATGCGCGTGCATTAAAATTACTGAATGCGGCAAATGTAGTGCATCGGGCAACGCACTTGCCATCGCAAATGTCTGGGGGCGAACAGCAACGAACCGCGGTTGCGCGTGCGTTGGCAAATAATCCAGATATTTTACTGGCAGACGAACCCACGGGCAATCTTGACCCTGCGCATGCCAGTGCGGTCTTTGATTTGTTGTTGGATTTAGTTCGCAAAAATAAAATGGCAATGCTGTTTGTGACGCATGATATGAATCTGGCAGCGCGTGCCGACAGACGCATCACAATTACAGACGGCATTGTTAAATAGATTTGCAAACTAGGACTAAATTATGTAAAATAAGAGAGACGAGGGAAATATATCATGAAAACATCAGATAACACAAAACAACATCATATTTCGCGCAATGGCATTATTGGAATATTTGCATTGGCAGGTCTGTTCGCATGCGGATTTATTATTGGCATGACCATGGGCGATAAATCAAATGCGTTACAGCCAGTTGCAGCAGTACAAACAAACGATGTTCAAATAGATGAAATGTCATCATGCGAAGTGATTGAACAAACATTACTAGAGGGTATTTGTGGCAAAACGGACAGTATAGATTGCTTGAATAATGATATACATTATTATGAAACATTGGTGAAATATGGTTGTCCAGAAAATGCTGATAAATATAAAGAACTAATTTCCAGAAATATGGCTTTGGTTACTGCGTTGAACGAAGCAGCCAGTGGTGACAGAATGCAAAAGACATGCGAACTGATAGAAAACGAATTAAATATGCAAGTGAATAATGTGGGCGACCATATTGAACGCGCAAAAATTTATGCAAATTTGTCAGAACGCGGTTGCCCAGAAAATTCTGATAAATATACTGATCTGGCGCGGCAAGAACTGGAACTGGCGCGTGCGGTCGAAGACGATAATTTTAATGAATCTGAAACAGTAGAAGTTGTTGAAACATACAAGCGTCTGGAAATGCAGGCGGCGGCGGAAGAAGTTTTTGAAAAGGTTAAAAAATTAACGAATCCTGCGATTGATTTCATATTACAGGTTGAAAAAATCATAAACGAATAAATATGAAAAACATAAAAAGTGTTTTTGTTATCTTTTCTCTATGTGCATGTTTTGCTGGGGTTGCGCGCGGTGATGATGTTGTTGTGGCATCGCGTACTGTCGCCGAACGCACAGATTGCGCCGCAACAAAAAGTCGCATAGATGAATTGTCAGGCATTGCAGATTTGCGCGAAGAATTGGCAACAGAACTGGCTGATTTGCAGGTTTTATATCGACGCGATTGCAATAAACGTTCTGCGTCGCGTGGTGCATTGACGGCGGCACGGTTAAGAAATAATCGGCAATTGCCGCAAAACGCAACTGCGGAATGTGTGTACGATGAAAACGGTTGCTGCCCGGGCGAAACTTTGACCGAGGTTGCAGACTATGGCATGCTGTGTTGCCCGCCAACTGGCGATATGTGTTTTGAACCTGTAACAGTTGCGACCAACGCAACCAGTGCTGATGTTGCAACCGAACCGAAAACTGTTGAGGCCCCCACGCAAGAAGTTGTTGCGGAAACCATATCTGAACCAGAACCTGTCGTCCCAGAAAAAAGCGCAGAAGAAATTGCCGCTGAACGCGCCGAATTGCGTGCGTCTGGTGTGTGTCCTGATGATGGCAAACCAAATAGATTTGGATGTTGTGAAGGCGAAAAATTCCGTGATTTAGGTAATCTGGTTTTTGCGTGCTGTCCTGAAACAGGCGATTGTTTTGAACCAATTGTGCGCGAATGAACAAAAATAAATTTCAATTTGCTCAAACACAAAATCTGATTAAATATGTCGCGTCACAATATGGGCGCGATTTAGAATTTTTATGGGAAAAATTGCCGAAAGCCGCCGTCTGGCGCCGACAAGATAATGGCAAATGGTTTGGATTGTTGGCGGAAATTAATATATCTAAAATATGTGCGGGCGCGCCCGATAAAACGGTTGAAATTTTGAATTTGCGTTGCGCACCTGATGTGATTGATTGTATCGCCGACAATAAAAACATATTTCGTGGGTGGCATATGAACAAACAACATTGGATAACATTGGTTTTGGACGGACGAATGAAAATGCC
>CANQCM010000016.1 GCA_947589625.1 uncultured Alphaproteobacteria bacterium | reverse complement strand
ACTGCGCCACCTGCAATTGACAGAATATACGGGACAGATTTCAAAATCACATTATGCCAATCTATTTTCATAACCATATTTTATGCGCAAATTTGCAATTTGTGCCACAGGATTAAAATCGCATCTTGTTGCCACAAAAATTTGCAATTTTGGCGGATTTGTGGTAAAATTTTATGTATATTGATGGTGATATTATGCCTAATGTTATTATGAAAGATTTTTTAACCCAGTATTTTATGCAACGGCATTTTAATACAATGCCTGCGGCGCAACGCGCAAAACTGGACGATTATATTAAAAAATCTGACTTGGCAGGCAATATGAAAATGTGGCGCGATAAATTGATGCATGTTATGCCCAATGGATCGTACGAACAAAACGAATTGCCAGACCCAAACGGCACAGAATATCACCTGACCGATGACGAATGGAAAAAACTGTTTAATGCGTTTCAATCAACATTTCAATCTATGTCGGCAAATCGTGAATCTTTTCGCGAAAATAAAGACGCGATAAAGTTCTTGGACGAATATTTCGGCGCGCCAAATGCGAAACTGTTTTCAAATATGGTCGCATCAACCGCCACCGAAACGATGATACAGCGCGATTTGTTGCCGTTCCTAGAAACCTATCCGCGAATGGAAATTTTCTTGCGCGATTGGAACATTCTGGGTGATGATGACTATGGGTCATTTTTGAATAAAATTCGCCGCGGTGAATATAATAACAACCAAGATTTCCAGCGCACTATTCGCCGTATGGCACAATACATCAGCACTTATGGTCGCGACAACGAATTATTAACGCGTATTGGCGCAACCAGTATTCCTGATTTTACCCAGATTCACGAAAATTTTGGCAATACAAACATCAATCCGCACAAACTGGATTATTTCAAGAATAATTATAAATCATTGCTGAATGCGATACATGACAAGTCTAAAATTCGCGATGTCGTTGCACAAAATGATAGAGGAAAAATTGTCGCACCATATAATACCGCGATTGAAAAAGTTGCATATGATAACACCAACAGCAAAGATTATATCCCGCCCAAGCATGACGATGAATTAACGCCACTGCAACAAATTCGGAAAAATCTGTCTGATACTTTTGAAGATTATTTTGGCAAGTATAAAAAATTGCGTCCTGACCATAAATTTGTTTCACAACAGGCAGAATTTATATTCAAGGCAATTGATGGCGCAAAAATAAAGCCTACAGATGGGTTGGAAAAAATTATCGGAGAATCAGATAAAATCAAAAAGAATCTGCAATATAAATCTAAAACATCTGTGGCGCATTTTGATTGGTTTGTTAAAACTTTATCAGAATTGCAATCTAATATGAAAAACGCGTTCCAAGGCGCATTGCGAAACGCACGACAAATGCGCGCAATTGTTGAAGAACTGGTTATCAAGGCGGTTGAAAACAATAAAATGGACGAAGCCAAAACCGCCATGGAAATTCTGACCGTAATGCAATATGGTTATACGACCAGTAAAATTATGGACACATTACGCAAAGAAAAATTAAGCATTTTTTCAGACGGCGGTTTGACATGGAACAAAAACGAGGGTGTCGCATTTGTTACCAAGGCACTGGATACCAGCATTAAATATGCGTTTCTGGGTGTGGGATATCTGATTACCATGACAGGCAACGCAATCAATTTATCAGGCATGAAATTTAATGGTAAATCTAAACGCATCAAACAACAAAACGCGCGTATATTGGCAGACCAACAAGCACAAAATCAAGAATTGCAAAACCAAAACGCCGCGGACACAAATCGCATCACACAAATTAACAATGACTTGAATGCGTTGCGTAATCGTGGCATTACCGAGGCTGCACTTGACACATCAATTTCAAATATTCAGACGAATCTGAATAATCTTGATAGCGCAATGTCCCATGCCCAGAATTTTATATTTACCAATTTCCCAGACCCCAGTACATGGTCGCCAGAAGTTCACAGTCTATATAATTATGTTCACGAAATTGAAAATAAAAATTATTCAGCCCCTGCCCCAACGGTGACAGATCCTGCGATTCAATCTGAAATAACATCTGTTGCAAATGCCGCCAGACTAATAAATCCGCATACACAGGCGCAACTGGAACGGCATCAAAAAATGCGCCAAAAATTTACAGACGGCACAAATGCTGTTCAGTATATGCAAAATCAAATTAACACGCGCCAGAACAGAATCAATAATTGGGACAATGACCATAAAAATAAATATCGCGAATTGATGGCGCACTGGGATTTCTTGCATACTGGCAAAACATCGTCTTGGTCATTGGGCAGTGCTAAATTAAAACAAAAGAGATTCAATCAAGAACTTAATAATGGATTGCTGACGAATTATATTAACAATTATTCTATGACGGCTTGATTTTTAACCGCATTTGTGTTATAATTTAATCACATAGGTCGCCGATATGGCGGCTGTTTTTTTATTCCAAATTTTAACCAAAAGGATTTTATTATGTCACGAATTTTACAAATTCGCCGCGGGACAACTGCGCAAAATGACAATTTCACAGGAATGGAAGGCGAAATAACAATTGATACAGACAAAAACATTTTGCGCGTACATGATGGAAAGACACTGGGCGGTTTTGCCATGGCGCGCGCAGATATGATTGCATCTGGTGATGAGGGGCATTCAGATAATTTTGATATCAATACTGTGCCCGATGAATTTTGGCAAACATTGTTCAGCAAATATGCACCAAAACCCAAAGATTTGGTTCAAACAGATGAATTGAGTATTTACAATGTTGCATATGCTGAATATGTGTTGTCTGACAAGACCCCTGTTAAATACGCGTATGCAGTGCTGATTTGCAAAACAGCCGAAGCGGGCTATTCTGTGGGCGATGTCGTATGTGCGTTTGGGGTTGATAATCGGGCAAATCCCGCCCCAAATGTTTACACAGATAAATATGGGTTGCATTTGCAATTAATGATTGGGTCTGGAAAATTCTGGGTTTCGCACAAAGATACAGGCGTAAATACAAACATTACAAATGAAAATTGGGCGATGGCTTTCCGAGTTTGCTATTGAAAACTATAAAATTACCTGCTATGCTGGGGGCGTGATAAAACAAATAAAAAAGGGTATCAAATGTACATACTTGCATTAAATTGTGGTTCGTCATCACTGAAATATCAGGTTTTTGACGCAGATTCACGGCGCGCAATTGTGGGCGGCAATGTTGAAAAAATCGGGTTGCCAGATTCTTTTCTGACACAAAAATATCCAGACGGCACAAAAACTAAAAAAGAAACGCCGATGAAAAATCATGACGAAGCGTTAAATGTCGTTATGTTTATGTTACGCGAAGCGTCTGTTGACTTGAACGAAATCAAGGGTGTCGGTCATCGTGTGGTTATGGGTGGCGATAAATTTGCGTCATCTGTTAAAATAACAGACGATGTTTTGAAAACAATTCAAGAACTGTCGCCATTGGCGCCGTTGCACAATCCGTCTGCATTGATGGGCATTGTAACCGCCAAACAATTATTGCCAAATGCCACACAAGTTGCTGTATTTGATACCGCATTTCATCAAACTATGCCAGATTATGCGTATCGTTATGCGGTGCCTGCGGCATGGTATCGTGAACTGGGTGTGCGCAGATATGGTTTTCATGGAACATCGCACCTGTATGTTTCTAAACGCGCCGCAGCCTTGTTGGGCAAGCCTGCATCTGAATGCAATTTGATTACATTGCACATTGGATCTGGCGCGTCTGCAACCGCAATTCGTGGGGGCATATCTGTAGATACATCATTGGGCATGACACCATTGTGCGGTCTGACAATGGGTACCCGTCCAGGTGATATTGACCCAGGTGTTGTTCTGTATGTTATGGAACAGTTGAAACTGACACCTGAACAAATGCAAAAACATTTGAACAAAGACAGTGGCTTGATGGGTTTGACAGAATGCTTTGCCGACCGCCGCGATGTTGAACAAAATCGCGATACAGATGACAAATGCCGTCTGGCAATTGATATGGAGGCACACAATGTTAAAAAATTCATTGGTGCATATATGGCAGAATTAGGCCATACAGACGCATTAGTCTTTACCGCAGGCGTTGGCGAAAATGACGATTATTTACGTGAAAAATTCTGTTCTGGACTGGAAGAACTGGGCGTAAAGTTGGACAAATCACGCAACGCGGCGGCATTGGCACGCAAAGGCGTTGATGAAGCCATCATCAGCACAGACGACAGTCCTGTGAAAATATTTATGATTGCCACAAATGAAGAACTGGTTATTGTTGAAGACACTTTGGCAATTATGAACGGGACATATAATCCAGACCATTTGAAAATGGAATATTCGTTTATAAAATAATGCAATAAAAAATCCCCCGTTTGGGGGATTTTTATTTTTAACAACCGCCTGTCATATTTCCAATAATTTTAGAAATAGAAATGTCTTTGTGCAACAAGAAGTCATATTCGCAATTGCCCGACTTATAATGCCCCATGCATGCAGACAATGTCAAAACGGCAAACAATGCCAAGACTAATTTTTTCATGTGTTCTCCTTTTCTTGTGATGATACAGCGATATTATACAAGAAATAGGAATTTTTTGCAATTTTATATTGCACCCTGAATCCATTGCACATGAAAACGATGAACCAAGATAACATCAAACCGCGCATCACCATGCCAACGCGTGCGTGCAATATAATTTTCGGCGGCACTGCGCAGGCGCGATATTTGATGTGGGCTGATGGCATTCCACGCAGATTCAGTGGTTTTGTGGGCTTTGACCTCGATAAACAATAACAAATTACCACGGCGCGCAATTATGTCTATTTCTGCGCGATTAGTATTGCGACCTGTGCGCATACGATTGGCGACAATACGAAACCCGTGCATGCGCAAATACATGCGCGCCCACCATTCTGAAAACAAACCGATTTGATATGTGGTCATTTTATAAAATTAAAACGCATACGACCGCGCAGGAAAATTTTCGCGCGATTGTTGGACATTTTTGGCAACATCAGACGAATAGCGACCCATATCAACCAAATCCAACGAACCATAATAAGCGGTCATCATTGGGTCGTAAGCATTTGTTGTTGAAATCCATTTATCTGTGCCAGAATTTGGCGCACCGTATTTATCCAGAACACTTTGCCAGAACGCCAAAATTTTCTTTTCGCGTTGGTCGGCAAATTTTTCATTATCGCCTGGCAAATCGTTTACATCGTTGTTATAAAGCACGCGCCAAACAGTGTTTTCATTGGCATTGCTGGTGAAATATACCACGATTGTTTCGCCTGTATTTTCACGCACCAAGTGCATTTCTGACGCATATACCAGACCGCGATTTTTTGCCAAACTGTTGATACATTTTTCCAACGCATCAGGAACGATGATGCCCTGCTCGCGACATTCGTAATCAAGATTATATTTCCAATCTTTTGGAATTGTGTAAATTATGCTGTTTGCACTGCGCGGCGAATACAGACCTTTGTCATGATAAAATTGCGTATAAACATCTTCAAATGGCATGCCCAGCATTATGCCTGCAATATCAAACCCAGATACTGTGATTGGCACAGCGCCATCGTTTAATTCAACCGCGTCCATCATAATATTAACATCATCGCCATCAGTAATGGGCATGCTGTCAAAATCAAAACTGTCTGCCATGACGGGCAATGTCATGGTGGCAAATAATAACCCAGATAAAAATTTTTTCATTTTCGTCATATTAAATTGCCCCTATTGCGCAATAGACATAACCCTGAACTTGAACAATGTTATTGGGTCATACCCCTTGCCCAGCCATTTATGTACGCCCCGATCAATAATGGATTCAGGTATGCCATGTTCATACACGAAATCCAAAAACATTTCGCCATGGGTAATTGTCGGTACATCTTTCAGATTGTTTGGCGTATTCCATGTGCGCAATTCATATTCTGCAACCCAGTATATCGCATCAGATTCAGGCTTGTATAGTCTTTTTAATTTAACGGTTCGCATTTTTTTATCTTCTGCCATTTTAGTTATTGTTTGCACTTCGCCTTGTTTCCAATTTTGAAAAACATCAGGCATCGTAATCTGTTGCATGGTAATCATGCGCGTACTGTTGGTCGCAATATTTGCCACATCAGGCACAACATAAAAATATTCATTGATAAATTTTGCCACCAATAAATTTATCATTTTTTCATCACCTAAATCAGATGGCGATGCAGGCACCCCAGGCCGCTGGTCAGACAAATTATTTGGCTGGAAAAATTTTGTTTCAACCTGAATTTTATTGCTGGCGTCATAAATTGCCCCAGAAAACATCAATGCCACACATGATGCGCCAATCAATAAAACGCCGATAAAAAACATCAATATTTTCTTCATTTAATCTTGCCTGTATGCATTAAAATCTGAAACATAATACCCCAATGTTCGCGGATAAAACGCCGTATTACGCATAACACGCGCAAATGCAATTATCCGCATTTGTCCCATGATATTTGATTGTAAAATCGCATTAACCCGCCAAACACCGCCGTTTTCAGTAATCTGCGATAATGGCGTAATTTCCAATGAATCTGTATCCAGAACAATTCTTTCGCCCGTTTCAGCGCGCGCAGTATAATCAGGCACAACATCATAAATAAACCGATTAAACACATCTTCGCCAGATTCACAAAACAGCGCACAAGTTTTGTCGCCAAATGTCAATTTATCAGACGATTGACAATCTTGTTCACGGTCGCACACTTGCCACAGGGCATTATTCGTTTCTATATCAGATACCGCAAACCAATCGCGCGCGAAATTTCCAATCACTGATTCTTGCATTGTGCGCGTTGGCGAATACTCATACGCGCCGTGCGAATGCCCAACGATTTCCCATTGACCTGTTATATCGTTTACAGAAATTATAAATGGGTCAACCGTATGCGATTTTCCGACCCACATCACGACCAGTGCCAACGCAATCACAACCACAGACAACAACGAAACGCCAATTGCCATAAAGCGAGAAACGGCAATGCGTTTGCCCGCCGGAAATGCCGCCGTTTCAAAATTGGCTGGATATTCCAAAATAATCCCCCCACTGTGTTCGTATCAGGTTATGCCTGAAAAACCATCATGCATGCGCAAGGGCTTAATTTTAATTCATTGTTGTCATACCCAACACCCACAGGTTCGCGGTCATAAACCTGACCACAGCCCGCCAGTGCCAGCGCAACAACAAACCCCAGAAATAATTTTTTCATACCTTTCCCCCTTTTGATAAAATTATAAGAAAAACAAACGCCACCGGTCAAGATTAAAACACATCTTATCAGAACTGGGTTTCAAACGATAACAAGAAACGTTGTTCACGGTCGTATTCGTTAATCTTTAATGGCCAACCCCACGAGAAATTCATTGGCCCCATTGGCGTGTTCCAATATACACCAAAACCAACAGATGTGCGAATGTCTGTATCAATATAATTGTCGCGACCCAAGAATGTATAATCTTCTTTTGGTGGTTTACCCAAAATACCATAGTCTGTGAAGACAAAGCCTTTGACCTGATATTCATCTGGAATAAATATAGGGAAATTTAACTGAACAGTGCCGTTTACTTTCCACAAACCGCCCAACGAATATGTCGTGTAATACCAATTGCGGCTGCCGATGCCAGCAATATCAAACCCACGCAAAGTTTCACCACCCAAGAAATAGCGATACACGCGTGAGATATATTCGTCGTCAATTGATTGCAACAAGCCCGCTTCGACCGATGCGCGCAATTGCCAACGGTCGTTGAAAAACTTTACCATTGCATTAACATCGCCACTGTATCGCATATATGTTTCTGTGCCACCAAATCCAGTATAGGCAACACCAAAATTACCCACAACACCCGTATGCGTATTTTGTTGGAAATTTGTGTCCAGATTATAATAACGGAAATATGTACCCAGAGTGTACAGATTCGCATCGCGCCAACCGTGTAATGTCTGCAAGTCATAGTTTTGGTCATACGATGCCGACAGGCGCACTGTTTGCGACCAATGGTCTGTTAATTTCCAACCCAAACGACCAGCCACAGTCAAAGAATCGCGGTCATATCCAAAACCACCCAGTGATGAATAGTCATACATAATATATGAAACATCAAACCCACCGGATAATTGCCGACCAAACAAATAAGGTTCAGTAAAACTGAATAATGCTTGCTTTTGATATTGCGCAACAGATGCACGCAGTTGCACAACCTGACCGCGTCCCATAAAGTTATTTTCTGTGATACCTGCATCAACCATAAAACCGTTGATATTTGACCACCCAAAACCGCCAGACAATTCGCCAGTCGGTTGTTCTTCAACCTTGATATCAAGGTTTATCATATTTTCGTCTGCAATACGCGTTGGGGTCATTTGTACATCTTTGAAATAACGCGTACGCATCAGGTTCTGACGTCCTTCTTCAATTGTCTGTAATGAAAACGGGTCGCCAGGGCGCATTGGAATCAGCTGTTCAATCACACTGTCAAAAGTACGCACATTGCCCAAAATATTGATAGAATTCAAATAAATACGATTTGTTTTTTCAATCTTGAATTTTATATCAATAGTACGGTCATCGTCATTTTTAGTTGGCACAGGTTCAACCGTAATAAACGCGTATCCGTAATCAGCAACTGCACCGCGCAGTGCGCTGATAGTTTCTTCAACCTTGTCAATGTTGTAATAATTACCAGACGACATTTTGATTTTGTCGGTCAGTTCATCAGTTGGAACATCTGGGAACGGATTATCAATAGACAATTTGCCAAATTTATAACGCGGACCTTCATCAACATCAAACACAACCGAATAATATTGACGGTCAGGCGTAAAGGTACCATTTGCGCTTTTTACCTGAAAATCAGCATATCCATTACGCAGATAAAATTGACGCAACATTTGCTGGTCGTATTGAATACGGTCTTCGTCAAAGGTATCAAATTGCGTCATAATGCGCCACCACGCATGTTCACGCGACAAGATTTCACCACGCAAGACACGGTCGCTGAATTTTTTATTACCTTCAAATTTAATGTCTGTGATATATGTCGGGTGCCCTTCGGCAATTTCATAAACGATATTTACGCGATTATTTTCCAGATTGATTTTTTTCGGCTCTATCTTGGTGCCAAAGAAACCCTTGCGTTGATATATCGTCAGCATACGTTGAACATCAGACCCAATTACAGATTCATCGTATGACGCGCGTTCTTTTAATCTGATTTCTTTTTTCAAATCATCGGTGGAAACTTCGTCATTACCTTCAACCGTGACCATGTTTACAATGGGCGCTTCGTCAATATCAATTTTCAAAACATTGCCCGACATAGACACATTTATTTTTGTGAAATAACCACTTTCTTGCAATTTTTTTGCAATTTGGTTTGCGCGTTCTGAATTTACATTTTCGCCAACACGAACATCAGCCAAAATGCGAATAGATTCTGCGTCCATACGTTGATTACCCGACACATCAATACGCGACACAGTTGCCGCATGCGATGCGGTCGCCGTTAAAACAGACAATAAAAATACAATTTTCTTTTTCATATTACATCAATCCGAATACTCGCGCTAAATCATTCCACATAGTCAGGGCAAATATCAAGAAAATTAACGCCCAACCAACCATAATCGCAATTTCCATTCCGCGCCCGTTCAAGTTGCGGCGTGTAATGGCCTCGATTAAAATAATTAATAAATATCCGCCGTCCAGCACTGGCAACGGCAATAAATTTATCACCGCCAGATTTACCGACAACAATGCAATAATTGATAACAATGCAGAAAAACCAATCGCCATCGCACGACCAGAAACTTCGGCAATAGAAATGAACGACCCCAGTTGTTTTGACGACCGTTCACCCGTTATAATTTGTTTCAATACCACCAGCAATGTCTTGGACTGATAATATGTTTCGCGCGCACCAGAATATAACGCACCGAAAAATCCTTTCTTGCGAAATTCAGTTTTACTGCCATCTGCAATCAAGCCCCAACGATCTGCAGGCGACAATTTAACCTGAACCAATTTTTCACCGCGCAAAATCAAAACATCGGCATTACGATTAGACGCCAATTCTTTGGCAATTATGATTTCGCCCCAGTTTGTAATTTTTTCGTCATCAATACGCAAAATCACATCGCCAGATTTTACACCTGCATTAAACGCGACAGATTCTTGAATCACTTGTCCCACCACAGGCAATTGCACATTACGCGGTTTGAACATAAACAGACTTGAATAAATCAACCACGCCAATATGAAATTCATAAACACACCTGCAGCAATTACAATAAACAATTTCCACCGTGGCGCAGACAACCAATGTCCTTGTTTTTCTTTGGGCGACATCGCGTCATATTTTTTACGGTCAAACATATCAGATTGCCCATAAATAGATACATAACCACCCAGTGGCAAACAAGATATTTTCCATTCTGTGCCGTGTTTATCGTGCCATTTAACAATCGCAGGCCCAAAACCAATAGAAAATGCATCAACCCGAACACCTGCCCATCGCGCCGCCAAAAAATGCCCCAGTTCGTGAACGAACACAACCACACCCAGAACAATCAACAGTGCAACAATGGTTAAAATAATATGCATTTTCATCAACCCCTATGTTTACATCATTACCAACCAAATTATCGGTAATACATAAATCCACCCGTCAAAGCGATCCAGTATACCGCCGTGACCTGGTAAAATATTACTGAAATCTTTCAGTCCTAATTTGCGTTTAATCCAACTGGCGGTTAAATCGCCATATTGGCTGAGTAATGCGACACTGATACCAATCCACATCAATTGCGGCATAAATGTATCTGCACCCAATAAACCATACATCACAGACATAAATGTCCCACATAAAATGCCTGCGATTTGACCAGCCCATGTTTTGTTTTCAGACATACGCGCCCACATTTTATCACCGCCCAGCATGCGCCCAAAGAACCATGCGCCAATATCTGCGCCAGCGATGATAATCAGCATCAACAGCATAATCCACGGCCGTGTGCCAACATGCCATGCGGCACACAACATTAAAACCAACCACACACCCAGCCAAGCAAACGCAAAAACATTTTCGCGCGCAAATATAACTTTACGCGGCGCGCCAAATATCGCGCGAATGTATTCTGCAATCATCATCAGCACAACAATTACCGATGTATATTTTACCGCAGGCAACCCGAAATATTGCAAACATGCAACAATCGCAACAACCGCCGCCATAATTGCGCCAACAATAACGCGCTTTGATGTGTTCGTCATTTATTTTTTTCCTTTACTTTTTTTCCAGAATAATCTGCTTTTTTGCCACCACCAAAACGGCGATTGCGTTTTGCAAATTCGTCCAGTGTTAATTGCCACAAATTTTCATCGCGCACAAAATCAGGCCAATGTTGTGGCACAAACAAAAATTCTGAATACGCCAGTTTCCACAACATAAAATTAGAAATGCGGTATTCATTACTGGTACGCACCAACAAATCAACAGGCAATAATTCGCCTGTGTCCATATATGTTTCAAATGTGTCGCGGTCAACAGGCTTGCCATCGGTAATCGCCGCATTTACTGCATTGATAATTTCATCACGACCGCCATAGTTCAAAGCGAACACAACTGTGCCGCCTGAATTTTCGGCTGATTTTTCTTCCAGTTCATCGCACAACGCTGCCAATTTTTTTGGCAACCTGTCGCGCGAACCAATAACCCGATAGCGCAGATTTTTTTCAATCGCGTGTTTCATATTTTGCTTTAATACCGAATAAAATAAATCCATCAGATAATTTACTTCTTCGGTGGAACGATTCCAATTTTCTGTTGAAAAAATCCAGAAAGTTACGGTTGATACACCACGGGCAATATACCAATCAACCAGATTTTCAAAGTTATCAATCCCAGCCTTGTGTCCCATCAATGGCGGCAAACCGCGATTTTCTGCCCAACGGCGATTACCATCACAAATAAACGCAATGTGTTGTGGCACGCGTGGCGCAACATCAGCCACAGGTTCTGAATCTGGTTTAATTTCTTTTTTCTTGAACATTTTTATCATGCTGTCCCCGATCCCTCTTGCGCGGTTAATTATACAGACATAATGTCTGCTTCTTTTTGTTTTGCCAATGCGTCAACTTCGCCTGCACGGGCATCAAATACTTTTTGAATATCTTCTTCGTATTTGCGTTGATCGTCTTCGGAAATTTCCTTGTCGCCAACCGCGCGTTTGATTCTGCCCATGGCATCTTGGCGAATATTACGCATAGAAATTTTTGCTTCTTCGGCATATTTGCCTGCCACACGGGTTAATTCGCGGCGCCGTTCTTCGGTCAATGGCGGCATGCTCATGCGAATAACACCGCCTGCGGTCATAGGATTCAGACCCAATCCAGAATCACGAATTGCTTTTTCAACCGCACCTGCATTATTTATGTCCCACACCGTAACCGATAATGTCTGGTTATCAGGCGTTGCAACGGTTGCAACCTGATTCAACGGCATATCAGACCCATATACCGCGACACGCACGCCGTCCAGTAAATGCACCGATGCGCGCCCCGTACGCAGACCTGCAAATTCGCCCTTTAACACTTCTATTGTTTGTGCTGTTTTTTGTTCAACTTCTGCCCGCAAGGCTGTATAATCCATAATAAACTCCTTGTTATTTTGACAGATTAGCAAATTGATTTGACATTTTGCAAGAAGAAATATAGAATAACCGTCTGCATGGGGTTGTAGCTCAGTTGGTAGAGCACTTGCATGGCATGCAAGGGGTCGTCGGTTCAAGTCCGATCAGCTCCACCAGAAATGCAACCCATTGAGTATGGCGGATGTAGCTCAGCTGGTTAGAGCACTGGTTTGTGGTACCAGGTGTCGCCGGTTCGAATCCGGTTATCCGCCCCATTAAAGCAAAACGCCTGCCCTTGCGGTGGGCGTTTTGGTTTAATCTTGGGCGTGTCGGATTTGAACCGGCGAGGCAAGCCGTTCGAACCGCAGGGCAAAGGCGGAATAACGCCGGTCGCGTCAGCGATTGCCCAAGGTCGGTTGCGTATGCA
>CANQCM010000015.1 GCA_947589625.1 uncultured Alphaproteobacteria bacterium | reverse complement strand
TGTGTATAACAACAGGGGGCAAAAATGAAAAAATCAATTTTTATTCTGGTAATGATAATAATTGTCGCAATTGTGGCAACTGTGGTGGCAGTGCGTGCTAAACAGAACGCAAACGCGAAACCAAAAGTTTATTTTACATCTGATATTTCGGCCGCTGGCTTGGTGCGCGCATATCAGGCATTGGGCTGGACACCACACGGTCGCGTGGCGGTAAAAATGTCAACGGGCGAACCACCGCGCAGTAATTATTTGCGACCTGAACTGGTGCGCGATTTGATTCAATCTGTAAACGGTACAATTGTAGAATGCAATACTGCATACGATGGCGCACGTGCGCAAAGTGCAGACCACTGGCGTGTTGTTAAAGAACATGGGTTCTTTGATGTTGCGCCTGTTGATATTCAAGACGAAGAGGGCGATACCGCATTGCCTGTAAATGGCGGAAAAAGATTGACTGAAAATTATGTCGGTTCGCACTTTGATAATTATGATTCTTATATCGTGTTATCGCATTTCAAGGGTCATCAGATGGCAGGCTTTGGTGGCGCAATTAAAAACATTTCCATTGGTTTGGGGTCGCGTATGGGTAAATGTTGGATTCATTCTGGCGGCACCAGCAAAACCAGCCCATGGGGTGGCGACCAAATTGCGTTCTTGGAATCAATGGCAGATGCTGGTAAATCTGTGGTGGAACATTTGGGACGCAAAAACATTGTTTATATAAATGTCTTAAATCGCATAAGTATTGATTGCGATTGCAACGGCAACCCTGCAGAACCAGATATTCACGACATTGGCATTTTGGTTTCAACTGATCCTGTGGCTGTGGACCAAGCGTCTATTGATATGGTGTCGCATGCTGATGGTAATGCCGCATTGATGGAACGTATTGCCGACCGTCAAGGCATTCATACACTGGAAGCTGCCGCCGAAATTGGTTTGGGGTCGCGTGAATATGAACTGATAAATATTGATGAAAAATAAAAATTAAGGGGGAGAAAAAACATGAAAAAGATAATTGCTTTTTTGGCATTTGCGTTCGCGTTAAATATTGCAGACGCAAAAACTCTGGTCGCGTATTATTCGCGCACAGGTAATACGGCAACTGTTGCGAAAATGATTTCAGATGCGCTAAACGCAGATATTTTTGAAATCAAAACAGCCGATGAAAATTGGTATCCGTCAGAATATCAGGCAACCACCGAACAGGCGCAACAAGAAATCCGCGATGGAAAATTTCCGCCGATAAATGCCGCGCCCGATATGTCAGAATATGACACTGTTTTTGTTGGCACACCAATTTGGTGGGGAACTGTATCAGGCCCAGTACATACATTTTTAACAACGGTTGATTTGTCTGGGAAAACAGTTATTCCGTTTAACACACACGCCGGCAGTGGTCGCGGCAATGTTCACACAGACATCGCCACATTGACGCCAAATTCAGACCATAAAACAGGAATCGCAATTGTTGGATCTGATGCAGATAATGCGGCGGATTCTGTAAATGCGTGGTTGCGTGAAATTGGCGCATTAAAATAAAAAAATTTGCACAATAAAACTAGTCGCTTGCAAAAGCGACTAGTTTTTTTATATACTAAACTTAGACCAAACGGTTATTTGGTCCGAGGATTCAAAACCTCTCTACAAGCGTTATTGTTTTATGCAATAACGAAAATAAACTCTTGCCGATTTATCGGCAGGAGGGGCAGACCATATATTGAAAATCTGCCGCTATACTTGTAGATAGTTTTTGAACCTCCTGCCACCTGAATTTTTCTGGTGGTTTTTTTGTTGAGGGGAAAATTATGAGAAAACTGTCTGGGGCTTTTTTATTCTTGGCAATGTCTGCAAGCGCGCATACTTTGCATTACGGCGATTATTCTGTTGAATTAACCAATACAAAACAAACCACCCCATCACTAAATGTTCAACTAAACGATGGAATATATTACGCGGCAATGTATGCGGATAATGCAATACCAAATACAATAAAAATAAATTACAACGATAAAGTTTATTGGCTTGGGTGTCCAGCAGGTATGTATCGTCCAGATGGCGCAACAAAATGCGTTGATTGCGGATTGGGTCATTATTGTATGGGTGGCAATCACCGCGCATCATGTACAGGTGGCGCGATTGCATGCAACGGTACAAACGCAACATCAGACGCAGTGGCAGACGCAAATTTGATGAACCGTGTTTTATCACTAGACGAAGTAACCACCCATATTCCACAAACAGATTTTTCACAATGGGAACTGGTGACATGTGATACAGGAGCTTATAAATATCAAAATTTGCCATTTGCGCCGGAAAATTCGCCAGATTGCGGATACACTATTACATTAGGTGTTGGCACATATTTATTTACTACACGCAGTGACGGTTTTTGTACTGGTGTTACAGACATCATTACAGGACGATTAAATTTTTCATCTAGTTTTAATATCGCAGTATTTGACCGCCCCGTCGGGTATAAAGGTTTATTTGTAATAAATTATTTTTACAGTTATATTGATATAGCCCATGCAGAATATCAATCTGCATCTTATCATATACCGTCTGATTTTTATTGTGAAAACCGCAATAAGACAAATGTTACAAATCTTGCAAACAGCCCCGTTGGTCATATTTGCGTTTATAAATTAAAATAAATAGCAAATGAACCTAGCCGGCATGATGGGCGATTATGTGCAAAATAACACTGATTATAAACAGTATTGTAACCGCGCCCAGAATTATTTTCTGAATATGATGACTGTGCGCACCATGGCATGCGTCGCAATGGCATTTGCAATCGCGGACAATCAACACCCATGACAGACCTAATGCACCCGCAGATAACACAAACAGCCACGGTTCCAGCCATTGGGGCATTAAATGCGCATGTGCAAATTCTGGCGCAACGAGGCCCATAACAGACAACACAATTGGCAAAATACAGCAAAACAAGTGTGGCAAAACTGATGCGATAATTCCGATTTTTATGGCTTTATTTTTCATCTGTATTCCTTTTATGGCGTCCCCACTAGGAATTGAACCTAGATTTAATTCTTAGGAGGAATTTGTTCTATCCAATTGAACTATGGGGACAGCGAATTTATATTTTATTCTACTATTTTAATATTGCAAGTTGTAATCGCCGTTAGTATAATATGCACAATTTAACAAGGTGAAAAGTATGGGCAGCAGACTGGTCGGATATGGTTCTTATTTGCCTGAACGGGTGATGACCAATCAAGATTTTGAAAAAATTATGGACACATCTGATGAATGGATTGTCCAGCGTACTGGTATGCGTGAACGCCACTTTGCGCGCGATGATGAAACAGTTGTTGATATGGCAACAATCGCTGCAAAACGCGCACTGGAAAATGCAAAACTGAAAATTGACGATATTGATTTAGTGATTTGCGCATCAACATCGCCTGAACTGGATTTTCCCTCTGTCGCGGTTCAGGTTCTGGGTAAACTGGGCGCAACAAAAAATATTCCTGCATACGATGTACGTGGTGCGTGCACTGGTTTTATTTACGCATTGCATTGTGCGCGGGCGTTTTTTACTGCAGGCATGCACGAACGCATTCTGATTATCGGTGCAGAAAAAATGTCGCGGTTTATTGATTGGTCTGACCGCAGTACCGCCGTTTTATTTGGCGATGGCGCAGGCGCAATGATATTTGAACGTTCTACGTCCAGTTATTCGGGGATTATTGATACGGTGGTTATGTCTGACGGACGCGAATTTGATATGCTGCATGGGTCGCCAGATCATCACATTATCATGAATGGGCCTGAAACATATAAAAAAGCAGTGGAATTGATGCCAAATGCCGCGCAATATATAATGGATCATGCAGGCATTACTGCGGATAATGTTGATTGGATTATTCCGCATCAGGCAAATCTGCGCATTATTACCAGTGGGGCAGCGCGTTTGGGGTTCCCATTGGAAAAGATTCTGGTTACTGTTGACAAACACGCAAATACCAGTGCTGCGTCTGGCGTGCTGGCAATTGCATACGCGTTTGACAATGGTATCCTGAAACATGGACAACTTGTTCTATATCCCGCATTCGGCAGTGGTCTGACTTGGGGTGCGGCTTTAATAAGGGTGTAAAAAATGGCTACGATTACAAGAAATGATTTTGCAGAACGTTTGCGTGCGCGGTTTGGTTTAACCAGTGCGGACGCATATAAATTGGTTGATGTTGTGTTTGACGAAATTCGCGAATCTTTGATTAATGGCGAAGAAGTCAAATTCACAAATTTTGGATCTTTCAAGATTCTGGACAAAACTGCGCGCATGGGGCGCAACCCCAAGACGGGTGAATCTGCGGTGATTACTGCGCGCCGTGTGGCAACATTTAGACCATGTCACGAATTTAGAAGACGTGTTGCAAAAAAATAAAAAAAACACCGGCAAATGCCGGTATTTTTTTACAGTCTGTTTAATTCTGGTGGGAAATTGAAATATTTCGCAATTCCAAATATCACATAAACAGGAATTTCCTCTTGGGCGGATTCATATTTTTTGTATTCTTCAACATCAACACCGCCTGCGGTTGCCATTTCTGAAATGTCAATATTGTGTGTTTCGCGAAAGTTTGCCAATTTTTTACCAAGATTTTGATAAAATTCTAAATCAGCTTTTCTGATACCCATTTTTATCTCCTTTGGTTGTTTTTTTTGATTTAGGTTTTTAATCTACCACAGTTTAATTCGTTTTTCCACAGAAATATACATTTTATTTTTATCCGTCACATTAAATGCGTCATACCACGCATCAATATGCGGTAAAATGCCATTTACGCGGTTTTTGTTTAACGAATGCTCGTTAGTTTTGGTTTGCACCAATTCTGCTTCGGGTCGCATATTCTGCGCCCAAGTTCCGGCATACGCGATAAAGAATCGCATAATGTCGGTCAGATTGCCCGATGGCGCTGATTTTTCGCCAAAATTTTGATATGCGGTCAAAGATACGGTTATACCGCCGTAATCTGCCAGATTTTCGCCCAATGTAAATTCGCCATTGGCATGAACGCCGTCGGCAATTTCAATATTGTTAAAATATTCTTTTAATACATTGGCGCGTTCATCGAATCGGGCGGCGTCTTGGTCTGTCCACCAATCGCGCAGATTGCCCGTTGCGTCAAATTTACGACCCGAATCGTCAAATCCGTGTGTCATTTCATGGCCAATAATACTGCCGATTGCGCCGTAATTAAATGCGTCATCTGCGTCCATATCAAAAAACGGATATTGCAAAATGCCTGCAGGAAAACAAATCTCGTTCGTAGATGGGTCATAGTATGCGTTTATTTCGTGCGCGTTCATATACCAAATTGTTGGGTCTTTTTCTTGCCCGATTTTGTCCAGCCACCAACGGTCATTAAACCGTGCAACACCAACCATATTTTCCCACAAAGACGAATCAGGTGAAATTTCTAATTTTGATGTATCGCGCCATTTTTCAGGATATCCGATTTTTGCGTGAAAACTGTTTAATTTTTCCATTGCGCTGGCCTTGGTTTCAGGGGACATCCATTCCAGATTTTGAATACGCATGCCCAATGCAGATTGCAGATTTTTTACCAATTTTTCCATGCGTGCTTTGGCGCGTGGTGGAAAATATTTTTTCACGTATAATGCGCCGATTTCTTCGCCCAAGGAATCGTCCAAAATGCTGATTGCGCGTTTCCAGCGCGGTTTTGGTTCAATTTGACCTGACATTGTGCGATTGTAAAAATCAAATGCAATATCGTATGTTTTATCGTCCAGCAATCCCGCCGCGCCATTTACAATGCGATATTTCAAGTATGTTTTTATCATATCTAAATCAGTATCGTTCATAATTGCGATTGATTCAGAAATTGCAGACGGCTGGTTCACATTGATGTATTCTGGGTTTATGCCCCGTGCGGTAAAATACGCATTCCAATCAAAATTTGGAAATTGCGCAATTAATTCATCACGCGTCATTTTGTGATAGTTCGCATGTGGGTCGCGCAATTTTTCTTTTGGAAAAAACGATTTCGCCATTCTTTCTTCAAATGCGTATAATTTTTTCGCATCTGTATCAATGCCAAAATTTTTCATCTGATTGGAAATGTATTCCAAATATTTTTTGCGAATTTCAACTGTTTTTGCATCTTGGTCAAAATAATAATCTCGCGCCAGACCAATGCCGCCTTGACCAATGTTGTACAGGTAATGTGTGCTGTCCATTTCGTCTAATGCCACGCCATCGCCCCAGAACGCAGATGAATATGCGTGCATTTTGCCCAAGAACGACGCCAGTTCAGATTTTGATTTTATTTCATCAATTGCGTGTAAATATGGCATAACAGGCGCGGTTTTATCGGCATTTAATCTTTCTGCGTTCATTGCCACGCGGTATAAAGTACCAATCTTGCCATTGTCCGATTCGGCAATTTCACGCACGCGCATCAGGTTTGTGTCGTATAAAGCCTCGAACGTGCCATAACGCGTATAATCGTCTGGCAATGGATTTGCGCGCCGCCAACCCAGTGTTGCATAATCATAAAAATTGTCGCCTGCGACCACAGATGTGTCCATGTTTTCTGTACGAATTCCAATGTTCATTTTGTGTCCTTTATACATGTAAAACGCCACGCCAATGCTGGCAATAACTGCGATTATACCAACCAAGTTTAATATTTTGTGTTCCATGCTATTTTACCAGATTTAATATAATATCGTCTAAAATAATCATGCCGTGTTCAGTTGCGCGAATGCGATTATCGCGAACCTGAATATATTCTGGGTGATTATTCACATAGTCTATATTTATAACTTTTTTTATTTCTGGGTCAAGTTTTATTCCGCGCACCGTACGCAACCCCATTATAATGCGTTCAACAGCGCGCGTATCGGACGCAATGGGCGTAAATATTTCGCCGTTTCCCATTTGTTCGTACCACACATTATCAATCAAAACCCGACCAGACGCGCCACGTCCAATGCCAATATATGGCGCACCGTCCCAGATGTTCATGTTATGCCGACATTCGTTGCCAGCGGTTGCGTAATTTGACACTTCGTATCGCGGTAATTTCAGTGTTTCACCAATTGCGATGTACATATCTGCCATTGCGTCATTTGACGGCATATCAAGTTTCATTTTGCCAAAAGGTGTGTTCGGCTCTATCGTCAGTTCGTACATTGAACAATGGGTCAGATGTAAATCGTTTATCTGGTGACACATATCGGCAACCGCTTTGGCGGTATCGTTGGGCAGACCATAAATAAAATCTGCAGATAAGCGAATAGGGCGCGTGCCGGCATATTCAATCAATTTTATTGCATCTGACGCGTTGTGTCGCCGACCCAAGAAACGTAATTTTTCATCGTCAAAAGATTGCACGCCAATTGACAGGCGATTTAGCCCGTTTTCAATAAATCCGTCCAGTTTTTCGCTGTCAATGGTTGCAGGGTTTGCCTCTATGCTGATTTCTGCGTCATTTGCAATATCCCAGCAATCGCGTAATTTGTTCATAATTGTGGCAAAAACAGACACAGGCATCAGCGACGGTGTGCCGCCACCAAAAAACACAGTTGGTACGGTTATACGCCCGATTTTTTGCGTCCAATTTTCAATTTCTGTGCATATTCCATGTGTATATTGCACCCAATCTGGGCGTGGGCATGCAGTGCTGAAAAACGCGCAATAATTGCATTTTGCCAGACAATATGGCACATGAATATAAATATTATGCGGACAGGTCATATGGGCATAATAGCCTAAAAATAGCAAAAATCCAGAATTTGATTTATGGGATTAAAATGACTTTCATTATTTTTGCTTTCATGGTATAATATGACTAATTGCAAGGAAATGAGAAAGTATTATTTTGCGCTTTTTGTGGGTTTATTTGCGCCGTTCGCAGTTTTTGCCGCCAGCGAGGGTGTGCCATCGTATTACAGAACTGAAAAATCTGCCGATGCAACCCAGACCGCATATCAAAAATATCAAGCCCAAGGTTATACAAAATATGTCGGACAATCTGGCAATACTCAGGTCATAGACAGTCGTTCTTATACATATCAAGTGCCGCGTCCAACGGTGCCAACAATCACTGGCACTATGACAACAAATGGTATCGCCATACCCCAAGAAGACCATAAAACAACAATATATGCGGGCTATGCACGACGTTTTGCAGACTTTCAATTTGACACCGGTGTAAATTCCGTATTGGAATGGGACGATATGATTTTTAATGAAGTCTTTGTCGGCGCGAAACATGTTTTCAGCATTCGTAATTTTGATATGTTTGTGTCTGGCGAATTCAGATATGGACGTATGGAATCTGGCGGCTTGTCAATGGATTATGATTTGGAACCGTTTGATTGGGCTGACCCAGATTATGGCATTTTCACAATTTCTATGGGTGACCAAACTGGCGATACGCAACATTTCCGTTTTGGTATTGGGGCGCATCATGTTTGGGACATTGGCGGTTGGAAACTGTCGCCTGTGATTGGTTATGAAATTTTCAAACATAACTTGGAAATGTCTAATCATCTATACCCAAATCCTGGGATTTATTTGCCGTTGCTGACTGATGCTGGTAATTATGTGTTTGGTTATGTCGGTGACGATGGGCAAACATATTATTTTTCTGTACACCCGTCCGAAGCGGGTAATTATGGTGATGGATATTATCAAGTCTGTATGTCGCCAGAAGATATCAAGGTAATTCCGCAAACTAGTTTTAATAACGGTGGATATACAACAGTTTTACCAAATTCAACCGATTATAATACGGGTATGGGCGATATTTGGGGCGTTGGCCCAGGCGAATGTATCATTATTGGTGGCGATGGCCCAATTCGTGTTGATGGCACAACGCATATTTATAACACAACATGGTCTGGTTTCTTTGTTGGATTGGAAGTTGAAAAGCAAATGACCCTGAAAGACAAATTGCGTTTCTATATGCAGGTCGGTTTGCCTAAATATTCATCAGAAGGTACATGGCCGAACCGTGACGATTGGCAACAGAACCCCAGTTTCTTGGACGAAGGCAGCAATGGCGCATATTCTTATGCCGCAGAAATAGAATACAATTATCAAATTTCTGACCGCATGGCGTTGGCGTTAAAGGTTGATACAAATTATTTCCATGTTGGTAAAATTGGCGGGGAATTATATGTTGCCGGCTATACTGATTGCGTACGCGACCAATGGGGTTATTGTGTGATTGACGACAAGGGTACAATTACAATTGAAACGGTGCCACCACATACTGAAAAAATCAGCGACCAATTGAAAAAGGCGGTATGGCAATCGTTCGGATTGCACCTTGGGCTGAAATATATGTTCTAAAGGGTTTTGATGAAAACGCATATTGCGCATTTTATTGTGGCGGCGGTTGTGTCGTCTGGGGCATATGGTGCGCCACAGGCTGTGCCACAGGCGGCGCCAATGGTTGCGCCCGTGATTGCACCGCGTGGTGCGTTTGATATGGCGCGCTGGGACGCGATTCTAGACGATATTCGCACACAGGCAGCGGCGAAAAACATATCTGCTGATACAATTCGCGCCACATTAAAATCGCCTGCATTTATTCCGTCAATTGTTCACAGTGATAAAAACCAATCTGAATTCAAATTAAGCCTTGATAGTTATTTGGCACGCGCGGTTAATCAAAAACGCGTTTCAGATGGCAAAACAGTGCGCGCAAAATATCCGACAATGTTGTCGCGCGTTGAACAAAAATATGGTATCCAGCCACATGTTATTTTGGCATTTTGGGGTATGGAATCAAACTATGGCGGATTCAAGGCGGCACATCGGCTGAAAGATTCTTTCTTTACATTGATTTACGAAGGTCGCCGTTCAACATTTTTCACAAATCAATTATTGGCACTGATGTCGGTGGTTGATAAAAATGGTCTGGACATAAACGATATTTACGGCAGTTGGGCTGGCGCAATGGGGCATTTCCAATTTATACCGACTACATTGGTGCAATATGGTGTTGATGGAAATGGCGACGGCAAAATAGACATTATTCACAGTGTCGGTGATGCAATGTTCAGTGCGGCAAATTACCTGAATAAATTGGGTTGGAATCCAAACGAACGTATTGTGCGCCGTGTTGTGTTGCCTGCGAATTTTGATTTGAGTTTATTAGACGGCAAAACAAAAAAATCTGTTACGGCATGGGCGCAAATGGGCGCAACGAATCCAGACAGCACACCATTGCCAATATCAGATATGATGGCAGGCATGGTGGCAGATATTAATACAATTCAATCTGCGCGCACATCTGCAATTGCCGCGGCGAGTGTCTCAGACACTGATGTGGCGCCAATGCCTGTGATTACGGCATATTTGACATATCCTAATTTTTATCGCATTAAAAAGTGGAACAGTTCAAATTTCTATGCTATCGCCATCGCCACCCTGGCCGATGAATTGAAATGATTATTTGCTTTTGTCTGTGACAGATTCTAACAATTCTAAAATTTGCGCGATAATTGTATCTGGTCTAAAACGCGTTAACCCAGCACTGGCATTTTTATTTAATTTTGCTGCTAATTTTTTATCAGAATAAATCTGGGACATGCAATCACCCAATTGACGCGCATTGCCGACATCAAATAACAATCCAGATTTTCCGTTTTCTAAAATTTCTGATGTGCCACAGTGACAATTTGATGCAATTATTGGTATGTTTAACACTTGTGATTCAATACAGACGGTTGGCAATCCTTCATTTAGGCTGGATAATATATTCGCAACTGCGCCCGCCATAATCGGATAAGGATTTGTTATTGTGCCTGTAAAAATAATTTGATCGCGACATTTTAATTTATTTGCGCAAGATTTGAAATCATCTGCCATATCGCCATCGCCCACAATATAAAGTTTTACATCGCTGTAATTTTCAGCAAATATTTCAAACGCATTTAACAGTGTTGGAATATCTTTGCCTGCAACCAACCGCGAAACATGCGTAAAGTATTTACCGTGTGGCACAGGTGAATTTTTTGCAGCATTTTGAATTTTATCTGTATCAATTGGATTATAAATGCGGGTTGTTTTGGTGGCGTATTGCGGATATAATTTTTTTGTTTCAGAAATAAATTCGTCTGTTAAAACAACAATGCGATTATAAATATCCAGACGATTAAAGATTTTATTTTTAATGCAATATTCTGGCGCGCAATGTACCCATGTGATACGCGGTTTATGCCAGTATTTTAATTCTTTGAAGAATTCAGCATTCTTATAATCAATAAACACATCTAGGTCATGATACGGGTGCATAATTCTGAATAATATACGACGGTAAGATTTATAAATGCCGAAAATAATTTTTCTGATAGGTTTTAATATGCCACGACATTTTGGCGTCAGGTCTTCAAACCAATTGCACAATGGAAACATAGTATAGACAGATATTTCAGGGTGCAATTCCAGCCATTTGATATGAACAGGCTCGCGAATATATGCATGCGTAATGATAGAGATTTTAATATTCTTATTTTTCAGCAATTGTTCAACAGTATTGATAAAGACGGTTTCTACACCACCAATTATCATTGTTGGTATGCAAAATGCTATATGTCCAGAATACATTAAAAACCCATTGCCATTTATACAGCCCACAATATATAAAAATAGTATAATAAAATCAAGAACAAGTTGATTTTTTATCAGTATTATGATATAATATATTCATGTTCCGACAGACTGATGTCGGTTTTTTTTATCTCAAATTTACTTCAAACTAAATAAAGAGGAATGAAATGGCACGACAAATTCAAATTAGACGCGGTACTGCTGTGGAAAATGACAGTTTTACTGGTGCAATTGGGGAAATTACAATGGACACAACCAATAAAACATTACGTGTACATGACGGTACAACAGTCGGTGGTACGATATTGGCGAAACAAGATGAAATACCAAATATATCTAATCTTGCCAAAAAAAGTGATATACCAGATATATCGGATTTTGCAAAAAAATCAGAAATACCTAATTTATCGGATATAGATTATGTTGTCGCGTGGCAAAACCCAACATCAGAAAATAATTATACATGGTACAGAAAATACAAAAGCGGCTGGGTTGAACAGGGCGGTCAAACTCGTACCAAAGGCAGCGCCGCCACATTAATTACTTTGCCGTTAAAAATGTCAAATTCTGAATATCAAATTTTTATTCAAGGACAAACAGGTGTAGATGAATACAGTGGCGCACAATGGCAAGTTATGCCCGTAAAAACCACCAAAAGCCAAAAATCAGAAACAGGTTTTTATGTCCAAGCATCTATAACTGGATATGATTTATATTTTTATTGGTGTGTACACGGATTTATAAGTTAATAACAACAAACGCAATTGCTATGGTTGGGGTATGTGAAATACTCAATGAAATATCCATATCTGTAATTATTTTTGGATATGCAAAATATGGGCGTCCGTTTTGGTCGTGCGCAACGCAAAAATCGCGATAATGCATTTCTGGGACAATGCCAGAAATCGCCTTGGACAATGCTTCTTTGGCACAATATATTCCACAGAAATGTTGTTCAGGGTGTGCGCACGATTCACAATATGCGATTTCAGACGGGGTAAATATTTCGCGTATCATTTTCGCATCGCGATTGGCGAAACGTTCAACATGTTCAACATCTGCGCCATTACGAATCATTCAACATCACCAACATGTTCTGCAGGATTTCCTGCCATATAGCATTTGTTTCTACAGCCGCGATATACCGCCGACAATGGGGCAATTTTATTACCATCACCAATTTTTGAATGGGGTAATAATATGGCATTGGTGCCAATTGTATTATCATTTCCAATATGCACATTGCCCAACAGTGCAGAACGCGGCCCACAAAAATTAAAATCGCCGATGGTTGTGTCGTGACCGATTACAACACCGCCATTAAAAAGATTTCCATTTCCAATTTTAATTCCGGTGTTTTCGCCCAATGGTGATGAAATAAAGCAATTTCCAATACCTATATCTACGCCATCTGGAATATAAGTATCAATGCTTACCAAAGTATAAAATTTTCCACCCACCCGTAAAATATCGTTAAATATTTTTCTCCTTAATTCGGGATAGCCGGCGCCAATAACGCAATAATCGTCTGGGCCAAAATTCATTTCTGATAAATCGCCACAGAATAGATTATCCAACACCCCAAAATCAGGGTGAAAACCATTATGACCAACCAACCCACCAAGTCT
>CANQCM010000014.1 GCA_947589625.1 uncultured Alphaproteobacteria bacterium | reverse complement strand
AAGCCGATTATTCTGCGGCGTCTGCATACATTGACCGCGAAGTGTCTGGTGCAAAATCTCATCAATCGCCAATTGTGCATGCGTTGACAACTCAATTGCAACATCAAGCATTGAACTTGGCGCAAAACCGCATGGATACACGCATTGATCAAAACACACCTGCTAATGTTTGGGCTGATGGTTCGTTGAACTGGTCAAAATATAATGGTGGGTTCAAAGGCCGTGATGCCAGCATTGCTGCAGGTGCAGATTTCGCAGTTGATAATGCGGTGCGCGTTGGTTTAGGCTATGCGTATAACCAAGGCAGCATGTGGGAATCAAATCGCGATATAGATATTGATTCACACACATTGATGGCGTATGCTCAATACAAACCAGCAGATTGGTTCGTAAATGGCACTGTGTCTTACAGCATGAGTGAATTAGACGAATCTATTGATATGCTGGGATTGGAACTGGGCGGAAAACACGATGTTGACGCATTGGGTATGTCCTTGATGGGTGGTTATGATCTGGCGTATGGTCTGACCCCAACTGTTGGTGTTCGCTATTTGCACATCAATGGTGACGATTGGGACAATGGCGCAATGAAAGTCAAAATGGACAGTTATGATTTTGTAACTGGCGTTTTGGGATTGCGCTATGCACAAACAGTATTTGACATGAACGGGTGGAAATTCACACCAGATGTTAATATCGCTGCAACATATGACATAGTCTCAGATGATATGCACAGCGATGTTGCATGGTACGGTGCCGCCGCAGAACAAGTTGGCTTGGGTCGCTTGTCGCGCGCAGGAATGGAAGCTGGCGTTAATCTGGGCGTAACTTATTACGGTCTGGGTATGTCATTGGGATACAATATTGATGTCCGCAATCATTATGTATCTCATACTGGAATGTTAAAATTCAAATATGAATTTTAATTGGTCATATTCTATCCTTGTTAGTTTACAACACCGCCAATGGCGGTGTTGTTTTTTGTTGAACTGGGGCGGTGGTGGTGGTATATTTTTATATGTCCAATACAAATAACAAAAGGATTTAATGATGTTATTATCTGGGAAAAAGATTTTAATTACTGGGGTTGCAAACGATTGGTCTATGGCGTGGGCAATTGCTAAACGTGCGCATGATGCTGGCGCGGAAATCGCAATGCCGTATGCAATGCCAAATTTGGAAAAGCGTGTTCGTCCATTGGCGGAATCAATCGGTGCGAAATTTGTCCAAGAATGCAATGTGCAAAATGATGCGCAAATGGACGCACTGTTTGGCGCAATTGAACAAGAATGGGGTCATCTGGACGGCGTATTGCATGCGATTGCGTTTTCTGATAAAAACGAATTAACAGGTCGCTATGCTGATACGACACGCGAAAATTTCAAAAACACAATGGATATTTCTGTGTATTCTTTGGTTGATTTAACGCGCCGTGCGTCTAAATTGATGGACACTGGCGGCAGTATTGTTGCCCTGACATATTTTGGCGGTGAAAAATCTGTGCCAAATTATAATGTTATGGGTGTGGCAAAATCTGCACTGGACAGCAGTGTGCGTTATCTGGCATCTGATTTAGGTCGCGACGGGATTCGCGTTAATGCCATCAGCGCAGGCCCAATTATGACATTGGCGTCCAGTGGCGTTGGCGGTTTCAAGGCAATGTTGCGCCTGAACGCAGAACAAACACCGTTGCGCCGCAATATGACACTGGAAGATGTGTCTGGCGCGGCATTGTATCTGTTCAGCGATTTGTCCAGCGCGGTTACTGGCGAAGTGCATCATGTTGATTGTGGGTATTCGTCAACGGGTATGATTCCAAACGAACTGAAAGACATTTTGCTGAAAGGGCTGGACGACAACAAATAAGAATTTATTTTATAAACAAAATCCCCACTGATTAAATCAGGGGGATTTTTTTGAATATATTTCCGTTGCGCGAAATTTACGAATTTTCTATAATCAAAACATGGCAAAAGAACCTGATTTATTTATTGTTTCAGAACATGCAGAACTTGTTCGCAAATTAAACGCGTGGGACATTGCGTACCATCAAAATGACGCGCCAATTGTAGATGACGCAACATACGACGCCGCGAAAAAACGCGCGCTGGAACTGGAAGAATTATATCCGTCATTGGCGGTAAATGGCGCATCAACGCATGTTGGCGCGGCGGTGTCTGACAAGTTTAATTCGTTCGCGCATGCGGTGCCGATGCTGTCTATATCTGATGTGTTTGACGAACACGATGTCGCCGATTGGTATGAAAAATTGGGCGATAAACATGTTTTTATAGAATTGAAAATTGACGGTGTGTCTTATTCTGCGCGATATGTTGATGGCGTGCTGGTGCGCGGTCTGACACGGGGCAGTGGCGTTATGGGCGAAGACATCACAGAAAACTTGAAAACAATACCAGACATTCCGCAAAAATTAAAAGGCAATTTTCCGCGTGTCATAGAAGTTCGCGGTGAAGTATATATGTTGCGGTCTGATTTTCTGGCGTTAAATGACGCGGCTGTCGCGCGTGGCGATAAAGTCTTTGCCAATCCGCGTAATGCCGCCGCAGGTTCGTTACGGCAACTGAATCCCGCCGTAACTGCGTCGCGAAAGTTGTCGGCGTTCGCGTATACTTATGGCGAATTGTCCGAACGCGATTGGAATACGCAATCGGAATTTTTTGACCGTTTGGAATCATGGGGGTTCAAGACCACACGGTCTTGGGCGCATCATGCGGAAAATATGGCACAAATCCAAGATGTCTATAACCAGATTATGATGATGCGACCTGATATTCCGTTTGATATTGACGGGTTGGTCATCAAAGTCAATGATGTCGCATTGCAAGAAAAAATGGGCGCGCGTGCCAACAGCCCACGATGGGAAGTGGCATATAAATTTCCTGCGGCACGGGCAATAACCACATTGCGCGATATAACAATCCAAGTTGGGCGCACAGGTGTCTTGACGCCTGTTGCAGAACTGGAACCTATAAACATTGGCGGTGTTGTGGTGTCGCGCGCAACATTACATAATGCAGACGAAATCGCGCGGCTAAATGTACGCGTTGGCGACCGCGTTATCGTGCAACGCGCAGGCGATGTTATTCCGCAAATTGTCGGTGTCGCAGAATCTGACGCGTCGTCTGTGCCGTTTGTGTTTCCTGAAAAATGTCCTGTGTGTGGCGCGTCTGTGATGCAAGAATCAGGTCAGGTTGCACGCCGTTGTGTAAATGCTCTGGGGTGTCCTGCACAACGAATTGGCGAATTGGAACATTTTGTTTCGCGCAAGGGTTTTGATATTGACGGTCTGGGTACGCGCCAATTGGAACTGTTTATTGCGCGCGGTTGGATACAAAATGCCGCCGATATATTCACACTGATTTCGCGTCATGGCGATGAAATAAAACGGCTGGAAGGCTTTGGCGATAAATCGGTTGCAAATCTTAATGCGGCAATTGAACACGCACGCGATGTTGATTTACATCGGTTTTTGTTTGCCATCGGAATACCAGAGGTTGGCGAAGTCACCGCCAAGATTTTATCGCGCGCATTTGGTAATCTGGACGCGGTACGCAATGCACCAATTTGGAAACTAACCAATATAGACGGCATTGGCGATGTTATGGCAAAAGAAATCGCGTCTTTCTTTGACGATGCGCATAATAATGAAATTATTGACGCGCTGTTAAAACAGGTTCGCATACGCGAATCCAACACGACCCAGCCTATGACAGATAGTGAGCTCGCAGGCAAACGCATCGTACTGACCGGAACATTGTCGCGATATACGCGTGATGATGCCAAAGATATTCTTGAAAAACTGGGTGCGCATGTATCGGGCAGTGTTTCATCTAAAACAGACATTGTTATTGCAGGTGCAGACGCAGGTTCTAAATTAACGCGCGCAAATGAACTCGGCATTGCTGTCTGGGACGAAGAGGAATTTATTTCACATTTGCCGAACGAATAATCACATTCCGAAACGATAGATTGCACCGATATATATTTGTGTGGCGTCAACATCTGTGGCACCACGGGTGTGATCTACGGTGCCAAAATCAACATATTTGAAACCGACTTCTAATTCAATACGGCTGTTTAATTCCAGTAATACGCCCAACATTACTTGATATGAAAAATCAAATGCGTTGCTTAAATCGCCGTCTATTTCGCCCCAAATACCGGTCAACCCCAGTCCCAAACCGACATACGGGGCAATATAGGGGTCTATTTCGTAATATAAATACCCGTTTAACAAATTTGCCCAAATATCATATTCAAAATTTATATCGTTCGCAGATGTGTTTGCGCCCATATATAACGCTTCGTATTCTACGCGAAACCAATCATTCAGGCGGTTGCCAACCGTTGTGCCAAACCCCAGATTGTCATCAATAAATTCACGTGTGTGACCGTCTGGCGAATTGTAAGTATATGAACTGTGTTCGTTAAAATACACGCGCACACCAACATAATTATCACGCGAATTAGTATCTGCGATTTTGCAAATTGGGTATTCAGTATCAGTATCTGCCACATCTGCCATCACAGGTGATACGGCAAATGGTATAGTCAATAATAATGCGCATTTTAATTTCATTGATAATTTTATTATGGTATAATTTCAATATACAGGGTTATAGGAAACTTTGCCACAAAAAACAGAAAATCTTAAAGAAAAGAAATCGCGTCCGTCATGGAAATGGCGGCTGGTTGTGTGGATTTTTAATTTATGTGTGTTGATGGGTGTTGTGGTCGCGGCGTATGTGATGACAATTTATCTGCGTATGCCATCTTTGGATTCTATATTACATGAAACGCGCGCGCCTGCAATTATATTTTTAGATAAAAACGGTACCGAGATTCGTTCTGCAAATCGCATTATGGGTACGCCCGTATCGGTCGAAAATTTGCCGCCATTTGTATGGCAGGCGATTGTTGCCATAGAAGATAAACGATTTTTTGAACATGGCCCCATTGATATACGTGGCATAACGCGTGCCGCTATTTCAAACGCGGTGCGTGGCACATTGGCGTCTGGCGGATCGTCAATAACCCAACAGACCGCCAAGAATATTTTCTTGTCGCGTGAAAAGAAAATGTCGCGCAAAGTTCAAGAACTGATTCTGTCTTATTGGTTGGAAAATCGTTTTGATAAAAATCAAATTTTGGATTTATATATGAACCGTGTGTCTTTGGTTGGTGGCATGCGCGGTATTGATGCGGCATCGCGCGTTATGTTTCAAACAGGCGCAAATAATATGACGTTGGCACAGGCGGCGCAAATTGCCGCCATGCTGAAAGCACCTACGACATACAGTCCGCTGAAAAATCCAGAAAAAAATATTGCGCGTGCGCGTGTGGTCTTGACTGAAATGGTGCGACAGGGCTATATCACATTAAATCAGGCACGTGTGGCGGCGCAATCGTTGCGACCTGCAACGGCGGCACCTGATACGAATATTTATCGCTATTGGACAGATTTCGTGATGGACGAAATCAATTCGCGCGTTGGTGCGCCAGAATCTGATTTATTGGTGCATACAACCCTTGATATGAAATTACAAGAACATGTTGCCGCAACTTTATCATCGCATGTGGGCGATTATCAAGGCGCAGTTGTTGCGATGTCGCATGATGGCGCAGTGCGCGCAATGTCTGGGGGTGCGGATTATCAATCCAGCCAATTTAATCGCGTTTTGGCAGCGCGCCAACCAGGCAGTGCGTTCAAGCCTGTGGTTTATCTGGTTGCGTTGGAAAATGGAATGACGCCTGATTCAATGGTAAATGATTCGCCATTTGCAATCGGCGATTATAATCCTAAAAATTACAACGCGCGGTATTATGGCGATATAACATTGGCAACCGCATTTGCGAAAAGTGTAAATTCTGTGCCACTTAAACTGACAGAAACATTTGGAATTGATTCGGTGCTAAATATGGCAGGCCGTCTGGGTGTTGGCACCAGTTTGCGCCGCGAATATTCAACTGTTTTGGGCGCGTCTGAAATGTCGCTGATGGATTTAACAACGATTTATGCCGTAATCTGGAACAATGGGCAATCGGTGCGCCCGTATTCAATTACTAAAATCACAGATCCCATGGGCAATGTAATTTACGAACGAAATCCGTCCGAGCCGATACAAATTCTGGCACCACAAACAGTTGAATATATGTCAGATTTATTGGCAAATGTTATTGCCGCTGGTGGCACGGGTCATCGCGCGGCTGCGTCTGGTGTGTTGGGCGGTAAAACAGGCACCAGCAATAATAACCGCGATGCGTGGTTTGTTGGCGCAAATGGAAATTATGTAATTGGTGTTTGGATTGGCAATGACGATTTTACACCAATGTCGTCTAAAATCACAGGTGGCACCATACCTGCAGAAATTTTTCATGACATTGTGAAATAGTGTGGTTATAATCATAAAAACCAAGGATATAATATGCAAAAAATGAATAAAACTTCTACCCCCCCCCATCGGGCATTATCGCGCGACATAATATTTGCGCCTGAATCTGAATTAATTGAAAAAGCAATCAACGAAGCAGAATTTCGTTCTGAAAAATTAAAAATCTATAAAATACAAAACGGCATAATCGGTCTGCATTACGACAAAGCGGGTGTTTTTTATCCCGATGGAAAATATGTTGATGAATCTGTATATTGTTACAGGGGCGTGCCACAATATTCACTAAATAAAATTGACGATGTGTCAAATGTGGAATTTATAGACCGTGATGCAGTATATTGTGGCTATTCCAAGGCATTTCATTTTGGACATTTTTTATTAGAAGGATTAAATCGCGTTTATCCCATATTGAACGAGAAATATAAAAATTGCTTGTTCGTGTTTATAGAACCATACAGCACGCCGAAAAAATGGGCAAATGATTTATTAAAATTGGCGGGTGTGGCGCCTGAAAATATATTGGTTTTGAAAACAGCGACGAAATTTCGTAATGTCTATGTTCCGCAACAAAGTTTTGATTTAACAACATATGGAACAACAGAAAATCTGCACCTGATGCAGAAAATTTCCAGCAATGCGCCAGATTTATTTCATTATGAAAAAGTTTATTTGTCGCGCGCCAAAATGGGCAAATTACGCACATGGGGCGAAGAACGAATCCAAGAAATATTTGCGCGTAATGGGTATCATATAATTTACCCTGAAACAATGACTGTTCCGGAACAAGTTGCCGTATTAAAACATTGTAAATATCTGGCGGGTTGTGCCGGCACCGCATTGCATTTGTCTGTCTTTATGCCATGCGGTGGAACGGTGATAATGTTAAAAAGAAACAGTAATGTTGATACAGGCTCTCTGACGCCGCAAAAAATATTGGGTTTGGAATTGGGGCATAACTTGATTTATATTTCTGCCAGTATTGAACCATCAAAATCAAACCATTTTTCAAAATTTTCTAAACCGCAAATTATCGGCATGACACCATATCTGCGGGCGTTCTTTGATGAATATGGTTTTGAAGTCTTGCCTGATGATTTATTGCCAGATTCTGCGGCTATGCGGGGATACAAACGCGCGCTGGTGAAATATAAATGCGTCAAGTTTGTGTCTGGGCTGTCGCATGTGTTGTCGTGTTTTTTGCCAACAAAATCTATGCGTGCCACAGTGCGCGAGGCAATCAGAAAATATTTAATGCCCATGCAATAATTCTCGTTTTTTTATATTGCGATTTGTGATATAATATCTGGTATGAAACCAGTAAAGATTTTTATTTTGTCGGCACTGTCTTGCCTGATTATTGGCGGTGCGCACGCAAATTGGGAATATGCCAGTGAATATGTTGCAGACGGTGTTTATACCGATAATGGCGCGCGTTTCGTTTTGTCGTTGCGTGGTGGCGCGGCGTATTCAACGGCAAAAATCAAAAACGAAATCGGGACCGAAGTTGTTGCATATTATTATAATGAATCTACTGGCGAAGTTATTACCGAATTATATTATGACCAATGTACTCAATCCGGCGGATGCGAAGGGTTTGAACTGGCGGGCTCGGCGGATTTAGCGGCATTAAAGCCGAAAAAAGATTATTCTGAAATCTCGTTTGCTGCGGGTGCATCTGTTGGGTTTACTGTTCCATACAGACCACAATGGCGTTTAGAACTGGGCTGGGATCATGTCCTTGAATCAGAATATAATCAATCGCCGATGTTCACAGGTGATGTTACATTAGAAGGTGGTGCATTAAATGGCGCAGTTCTCGAAGTTCAAAGTAGCGCTGTGCAGTCAAATTTAACCAGCGATATCATCAGTGTTATGGCATTTTATGATTTCTTTGACGGCATTGAAAAGCCACTGAATCATTTCATTCCATATATTGGTTTAGGTATTGGGTATGCTGATGTAAAAACAGAATTGGAAGTATCTGATTTCTTTGGCGACTTGTCAAATTCTGCTGATTTGCAAAAATATGGCGTTCGCGACGAATCTGGGGTGGTTCAGTTTTATAAATCAGAAACAAATAATCGCACGATTGCGGGTCTGGCATCATTGGGCTTATCGTATGGTTTTGCCCAAAATATGTTTATGGATTTGGGCGCGCGTGTGATGTATGTTCCGCGTGTAAAATGGGCGTTGTCTAACGAAGACAATTCGCGTCATCGCGATTGGTTCAGTGGCGAAAACCTGATTCACATAAATGTGATGCTGGGGTTGCGTTTTGAATTCTAGCCTAATATTTTTATTTGCATACACTTGTTTATATAATATAATGTTTGTGTATTGGCGCATTTGCCAATTGGGCTTAAGAACCTATTGATAGCGTCAGAATAGACGATAAAACTCCAACTTGATGGTTGGGGTGTGCTGAATATACAGAATAAGGCACGCAATTCTATCAATTGTTCTTAAACTCCAACCGCTTTATTTTTATAGCGGTGTTTTTTTCACTTATCAAAAGGAATTTAATATGTCCCAAACACCATTTAATGACAGCATTTTAACCCCAGATATTTTGAACGATTTGCCATGTGCGCCATCGCGGGCCGAATTATCAGACGCACTGATTAAAACAACAATTCAAATGCGCGAAATCACCGAAAACTTGAACAAAATTTTTGAACGCGAATTAAATGCGCGTATGACAGAATATGCAAAACTAACCGGACAAATCCACCCAGACGATTAAATTTTAACTGTTTGATACACCGTATTTTCCGCGGTGAATTGGGCGGTATGATAAAGCCTCGGCAATATCGGGCATTTCAATATTTTCTGCGCCGCGTAAATCTGCAATTGTACGGGCAATGCGTTTTATGCGGTTGTATCCGCGCGCAGACATTGCCATTTTTTCTGCCGCCGTATTTAGAAATTGCGTTAATTCGTCAGACAATTTTGCGACTGCGTCTAACTGTGGCCCGTCAAGTTGCGCATTAACACAGCCTTGACGCGCAATCTGGCGATTATATGCGGCAACAACACGGGCGCGAATTTGGGCGCTGGTTTCGGCGTTTGTATCTGGCGATTGTTTCATTTCCCACGGATTTACAGGGTCAACATCAACATGCAAATCAATTCTGTCTAACAATGGCCCAGAAATTTTATTCTGGTATGCTTCGGCACAACGCGGTGCGCGCGAACAGGACAGGGCGGCATTGCCCAAATGACCGCACGGACACGGATTCATTGCCGCAATCAACTGAAAACGCGCAGGATATGTCGCAGTGCGCCGCGCACGCGAAATCATAATTTTGCCTGCCTCCATCGGTTGGCGCAAAATCTCTAGTGTGGCGCGGTTAAATTCAGGCAATTCGTCCAAGAACAACACACCATTATGCGCCAACGAAATTTCCCCAGGACGCGCGTCAGAACCACCGCCTGCCAATGATACCGCACTGGACGTGTGATGAACACTGCGAAATGGGCGCGTTGTGATTAAAGATTTCCCATCCAGGCAACCTGCGATAGAATAAATCATTGATGTTTCCAGAACTTCATCGGCGTTCATTTCTGGCATTATTGTCGGCAGGCGCGATGCCAGCATTGTTTTCCCCGACCCAGGTGGCCCAATCATCAGCATTGCATGACCGCCAGCTGCGGCGATTTCCAGTGCGCGTTTCGCGGCGTCTTGACCATGGACATCAGACATATCTAGTTTAGATGCCGGTATATTCGCGCGCGACATTTGTTCTGGCAACGGCAAAATTTGCGTGCCTTTGAAATGGTTAACCAGTTCCAGAACATGAAACGGCGCCAGAATATCAGTATGTCCAGAAATGCGCGCTTCACACCCTTGTGGCCCAGGGCAAATTATGCCATATCCGTTTTTATTTGCCCACACACTGGCAGGTAACACCCCACCAGTATTTACAATTGCGCCGTTCAGACCGACTTCGCCCATGATGATATATTTTGATAATTTGTCTTCGGGTAAAATGCCAAAAGCGCACAGAATTCCGCATAAAATCGGCAAGTCAAAATGTGCGCCAGTTTTTTCAACATCTGCAGGCGACAAATTCACCGTCAGTCGTTTTGGTGGCATAGATAAATTTAATGACCCAATGACATTGCGAATACGTTCCGCAGATTCTTTAACAGCGCGGTCTGCCAACCCGATAATGTTAAATTCAGGCTTGGTCAATCCGCTGGACAATTGGACTTGGACATCAATTGGGGTGGCGTCCATACCGTTGAAAATAATTGAACGTAATGAAATCATAAACCAATATTAAAACTTGCGCTGAATCAATTCAAGTTCTAAAATATGCACAACCAAAGAAAGGATAATATTAAAAATGCCTGCTAAATCAAAAAATGTTGCGCGTGATTGGTTTAATACCATTTTTTATGGTGCGCTGATTGCGATTGCATTTCGCAGTATATTGTTGGAACCGTTTAATATTCCGTCTGGTTCAATGATACCGACACTGCATGTTGGCGACCATATATTCGTTGAAAAATGGTCATATGGCTATTCTCGTTATTCTTTTCCGTTTGGTTCGTGGAAACTGTGGAACGGGCGTTTTTTTGCGTCTGAACCAGATGTAGGCGATGTCATTGTTTTTCGTAATCCGATTGATGAATCACAAGATTATGTAAAACGTCTGATTGGTCGCCCAGGGGACACGATTCAAATGATTGGTGGGCGGCTGTATATAAACGGGACAATTGTACCGCGTGAAAATCCGCGGCCTTATGTTGTCGCAGTTTTGCCTAAATCAATGCGCAGTGTAGGTTATTACCACGATAATATGTCTATCAAAGGCGACAAGATTTGGATTGATAATCAGCCTGCGCCGTTTAATTACACAATTGAATATAAATCTGACCGCTTTTGCCAAATGTACAGCAGTGGCGGCGGTTGTGGCGTATTTAATGGAACAGAATACACTGAAACATTGCCAAACGGTGTTCAACACAGCATCATAGAAATGTCTGATAATGCGCGTTTTGACGACACAATGGCGTTCACAGTACCTGAAAATCATTACTTTTTCATGGGCGACAATCGTGATAACAGTGCCGACAGCCGTGCCGACATTGGCTTTGTGCCACGCGATAATTTGCTGGGGCGCGTTTGGTTTATTTGGTATTCACATAATTATTATGCGCCATTGTTGGCGGTATGGACATGGGGAAATAAAATCCGCTGGAATCGTATAGGAATGGGGATAAATTAAAATGGCTACACTAAATTTAACATTAAAATATAAATTCAGAAATCCATCTTTGATGGAATTGGCGCTGACGCAATCAGGCGCAGACCAAGAAAACAATAACGAACGTTTGGAATTTATCGGCGACCGCGTCTTGGGTCTGGTTGTCGCAGAATTGGTATATACCATGTTTCCAAATGAACCCGAAGGCGATTTGGCGCGCCGACATGCAGTGCTGGTTTCAACAGAAACACTGGCACGGGTTGCCGTAGGCTTAAAGATTAGTGAACGCATTCATCATGGTCATATGACGGGCGGTCGCATGCGTCATATGTTCGCCAACACGATGGAGGCTGTATTGGGCGCAATCTATCTGGACGGTGGGTTTGACGCCGCACACACAGTTATTACAGAAATTTGGCGCGATTTGGCGGCATCTGATAAATGCGCACCAAAGGACCCAAAAACTAAATTGCAAGAATATGTGCAAAAAGTTGCAAATGGCGCATTGCCAGTATATGAATATGCCAAACCTGTGGGCGCATCGCACAGCCCTGAATTTACCGTGACAGTAACTGCGCTGGATCACAGCGCAACCGCTACAGGGACATCTAAAAAATTGGCGTCTGTTGCGGCGGCGAAAGAATTGATGAAAATTCTTGCAATTTCGTAAAACAGCATATAAAATCGGTTCATAAAACAAAGAGTTAAAAATGTTTTCTATTTTATTAGTTTTGTTAATTATTGTCGCAGTATTGATGATTGGTATCATCTTGTTGCAAAAATCCGAAGGCAGCGGCATGTCTGGGTCATCGGCTGCGTCTATGTTTGGTGGCGTGTTGACAGGTGCTGCCGCGGGTAATTTCTTGACCCGTTTAACTGCGTGGTTGGCAACAATATTTTTTGTTTTGTGCGCGGCGTTGGCGTTAGTTGCGTCAAAAATGCCGGCGGCAAATAACGACAGCGGTTTGCATAATGAAATTTTAATGCAAGAAAATATGCCTGCAACAAATACGGCTGATGCGCCGACAAATACTGATACACAAAAATAAAAAATCCCCAAAATGGGGATTTTTTTTATTTCTTTTTTGTTGTCTTTCTTGTTTTCTTGGGCGCGGTCGCAGGTGTTGATTTCTTGTATTCGCCATACAACGACATAACACACGCATATGCAACCAATGCAGACAGTGCAGTTATTATGCCCGACAACAGACCGTTTGAAAACACTGCAAACAACACGATTGCCACGACCAGTACAACGGTATAACCCAAATTGTGGGACAAAACATTTGTTATTTTTTGAAATATATTCATTTTTGATTCCTTTGCTCTAAACATGTGAATTGTATCATAATTTACAACAAAAATACATGAAAAAAGACCGCGCAAATGGCGGTCTTGTTTTTCAGGGAGTATAATATTACAAAATCACTTGGCCACCCAAACGCGCAGTGCCTGGGATTGGGCCAAACGATGAACGCGGACTGACATAAATATTGCCCGTAACTGTGAAATCGCCACAGAATTGCAACATGCCCAAATCGCGCAAGAATAAATTACCGTCAATCTTGACATCGCATGGCAGGGTGTATTTGCGCATATTTTGCAAATAAACATTACCGCGGATTTCATCGCCCTTGTTTAATATGGTTGCAGATTCGCGGCTGTCTACCACAATGTCGCCATAAATCACAGATGCGCGTTTTGCAACTTGTTGTTCGCACACTGTGCATTTTGGTGTTGCGACAACTGACACGGGTTCAGCTACAAATTTATTAATCTTGTCATCGCGTGCAATCGGCAAACTTGGTTTTGCGCGTGGTTTGACAGATTTCGCAGGCACGACTTTTTCGGTTGCAATTATAATCGGTTTTTCATTATGACAATTGGTAATATCAACAATCAAAATGCCAAACAGGGTGATGATTGCCACCAATAAAGTCAAGTTTAACATGCCAACTAAACTGCGGCTGCGAATCCATGCCCACGCACAGCGAAACGCGTTTGCAACGGCATTTGCGCACTTTATCATATTGCGGCGAATCCATTGCCATGCATCGCACAGCCATTTATACACGCGCGCCCATAAGGATCCGCGTTTTTTTGCGACTTTTGCCACACCGCGACCGCTTTTTGTGCGCATGTTACGGGTTGCTTTACTTTTTGCTTTGGCGCGTTGAACGCGACTCGCAGCAATTTTCATTTTAATTTCTTTCAACATATTATATCCCCTTGGTTAATAGGTTTA